>JAFGKN010000421.1 GCA_016928605.1 Planctomycetota bacterium
GTCCGGGGGAAGCCGCGGCGGGATCCTTGGGCGAGAGCCCTGGCGGGCGCCCCGAGCTGCCGCCCGGCCCGCGCCATGGCGCGGACGATCTCCCCTCGATCTCGCCTCCAGCCGCGGCGGTCGGCCGTCAGCCTTCCGAACACGAGCCGGGTCGCGACCGCGATCACGGACACGGTCACGCCCACGGACACGCCCACGACCACGACCACGACCACGACCACGGACACGACCACGACCACGGACACGGTCACAGCCACAGTCATTGCGGAGAGCCCGCGGGACACGAGCGGCCCCACGGCGACCATCACCGCCGGCTCAGCGAGATCCTGGCCCTCATCCGCGAGAGCGGCCTCGATCCCGAGGTGCGCGAGAGAGCCTGCGAGGTCTTCCGGCGGCTCGGGGAAGCCGAGGCGCGCGTTCACGGCATCGACATCGAGAGGGTCCACTTCCACGAGGTAGGCGCGGTCGACTCGATCGTCGACATCGTCGGCGGCTGCCTGGCGCTCCGGCTGCTGGAGATCGACGAGCTTTTCTCCGCGCCGGTCGCCGTGGGCTCCGGGACGGTGATGAGCGCCCACGGGACGCTCCCCCTCCCCGCGCCTGCGACGCTGGAGCTGCTGCGGGGTCTGCCGCTGCGCCCGACCGAGAGCTCTGCGGAGCTGACCACCCCCACCGGAGCTGCGCTGCTCTCGACCCTGGTGAGCCGTTTCGGCCCGCCGCCTCCGTGTCGCGTCCAGGCCGTCGGCTACGGAGCCGGCGACGACCGCCCCGGCGCGCTGCCCAACTGCCTGCGCGTCGCCATCGCCGAGGCCGAGCGCCCCGCGCCTGAAACCGATCGCGTGCTGCTCCTCGAATGCAACGTCGATGACATGAGCCCGGAATGGATCGGCCACCTGACGGATCAGCTTCTCGCGAAGGGTGCGCTCGATGTGTACGTGACGCCCATCGCGATGAAGAAGTCGCGGCCGGCGCATCAGATCTCGGTCATCGCCCCCCTGGGTGCGGAGGAAGAGATGGCGGGGCTGCTCTTCCGGGAGACCACGAGCTTCGGGATCCGCCGCCGCGAGGTCGACCGGCTGATCCTCGCGCGCGAGACTGCGGCGGTAAAGACTCCCTGGGGCGATGTGCGCGTCAAGGTCGGCCGCTGGCGGGGCGAGGAGGTGAGCGCAGCCCCGGAGTACGAGGATCTCAAGGCCGCGGCGGGCCGAGCGGGCAGGCCGCTCAAGGAGATCCACCAGAAGGTTCTGGAGCTCTTCCGGGCGCGGCCGGGCGAGCGATAGGCGTGCCGCGCATGTCGCCGGAGATCCGCCCTGCCGTTCGGAAGCGGAGCTGTGCGGGGAGACCAAGGGGAACGTCTCCTCGCGCCGCAGCCCCGCGGCGATGAGGTGCTTCGGCCGGGCGGGGAGGTGCGGGCAGATGAGGGATTCCGTTCAGGAGAGAAGCTCCGCCTGGAACTTCCTCAGCTGGCTCTTCAGACGGAAGATGATGCGGGAATGGAGCTGGCAGACCCGCGACTCGGACAGATTCAGCGTCGCCCCGATCTCCCGCATGGTGAGGTCTTCGTAGTAATACAGGAGGATGATCAACCGCTCCTTGCGGCTCAGCCCCCGGGTGACGAAGTCCGTGATCTCCTTCTTCTTCAGCTCCGCCTCGGGGTCTATGGCTTTCTTGTCCTCGAGAAGATCGATCTTGCGGAGCGATTTGGAGCTCTGGTCCTCCTTCGCCTTGTCCGTCAGGCTGACGATCGTGATGGCGCTCGCCTCGCGGAGCATCTCCTCGTACTCGTCGAGGGATATGCTCAGGCGCTCGGCCATCTCGAGATCCGTCGGCGCCCGACCCAGCTCGACCTCGAGTCCTTTCCAGGCCTGCTCGATGCGGTTTGCCTTGTTTCTGACGATCCGGGGCACCCAGTCGAGCGACCTGAGCTCATCGAGTATGGCCCCGCGGATCCGCGTCGTGCAATAGGTTTCGAACTTCACTCCCCTCTCGAGGTCAAAACCGTCCACGGCATCCATGAGGCCGAAGATGCCCGCGCTCTGGAGATCGTCGAGCTCGATGTTCTGGGGGAGCTTGGCCAGCAGCCTCTCGGCGATGTACTTGACGAGAGGCAGATACTTCTCGATCAGGATGTTCCTGAGATTCGTATCCCCCGTCTGCTTGTACTCTCTCCAGACCTCTTCGATCTTGATGGAGTCCTTGGCTTTTCGAGTCGCTACTGCGCTCATGGTATAACCTGAATTCCTCACCGTCCTTCATCGCTCGGGAAGCGAAGGTCGCATCCGTTCGCTCCGCCCGCCCGAATACGTCGAATCCCCTTGACGCCCGTCGGCGACGGACGCTGGACCAGCCCACGGCGAGCCCCTCCTTCGAGCCTTCACCTCACATCGTTCACCCTCCTCCTCCGGGAACCGACTTGTCGCTGGACAGCCCCATGGCTGCCAGCCGCTGGCCGAAGCTCTTCGGCTGCGCGCCGCCGTCCGCCAGCAGCCTCTCGGCAAGAACCCGCAGGCAGCCGCTCGCGGGGCACTGGGGATACTCCAGGACGAAGGGCCGCTTGCGACGAACCGCCATCTTGACCCTCTCGTCCGCGAGGACATGGCCGAGGTCTTCGACCTCGAGGTCGAGAAACCGCCGACTGACCATACGGATGCGCTCACTGACGCGACCCCCCTCCAGCCGGCCGCTCACCTGGTTGACGACCAGCCGTATGCGCCCGAACCCCTTTTCCCGGGAGATGGTCTTGATCAATGCGTAGCCATCGGTCACCGCGGTCGGCTCCGGAGTGGTGATTACCAGAACCTCGTCCGCCGCAGTCGCGAAATGGATCACGTTCCGTGTAATTCCTGCGCCTGTATCGACGATGAGGATATCGGCGTATTCCTCCAGTTCCTGAAAGCTCGAAACCAGGAAATGACGCTCCTCATCGTCTAGATCGGAGACGAGAGGCATGCCGGTTGAGCCCGGGAGCAGAAAAACGCCGCCCGGCGCCGGCGCCAGGGCATCGAGGACACTCGCTTCTCCGGCCAGGACGTGTCCGAGGTGAATCTTCGGCTGACTGCCGAGGAGGATGTCCGCGTTCGCCAGCCCGATATCGACGTCGACCACGATCACCTTCTGCCCCAGCCGCACGAGACAGATTGCGAGATTGAGGGCGATGTTGGTCTTTCCCACTCCTCCCTTGCCGCTGGCGACCGCGATCACCCGGGTCCGCCTCCCGGTCGATCCCATCATGTTGCGAAGGCGATCTGCCTGATCCATGGTTCGCCGTCTCAAGTCCTCTTGGTTTTGAGCACCAGATCCGCCAGCCGCTCCGGATCCCCGACCATGATGTCATCGGGGACGTTCTGACCGTCGGTCACGAAGGAAACCGGCCTGCCCATGCGCAGCAGGGATCCGACAAGAGCGCCCATCGACACGCTCTCGTCGACCTTGGTCAGAATGATCCGGTGATAGTGGATCGACGAGAACCGCTCTGCGATGTTCTCGATGGTGCGCGCATGAGTCGTGCTGCTGAGAACGAGATGGACCTCGGCCTGAGGAGTCGCGGCCAGAAAGTCGTCGAGCTCGGCCATCTTCAGCTCGTCCCGCTGGCTCCTCCCCGCGGAGTCGACGAAAACGAGCTCGTGCTTCTGCTCCCGGCAGCGCCCGAGCGCACTCTGGAGCCCCGCGGGGTCAGACACCACCTCGAAGGGAACGCCGATGATCTCAGCGTACTTCTGCAGCTGATCGACGGCCGCGATCCGGAAGGTGTCGAGGGTGATGAGACCGACCGCGCGCCGCTCGTTGATCTTCGCGCGGGCGGCGAGCTTGGCGATCGTCGTCGTCTTGCCGACGCCCGTCGGCCCCACCAGCCACACGATCCGAGGACGCAGGTCGGGATCGACGGGCGGATTGGGAGCGAAGAGCTTCGCGAGCTGAGTCCGCACGACGTGGGCGACCCGCGACGGAGTGGGAAAACCGGCTGGGATCCGCAGGTTGGCGATCTCGCGGACGATGCCGTCGGCCACCCTCGGCTCCACGTCGCGCGAGACCAGCAGCTCGTAGCACTCGCGCAGGAAGGGATGGCTGAATCCGCCGCTGCCCGGAGTTCTGGAGAGCAGGTTGTGAATCTCGTCGCGGAGCTGAGAGAGGTTCTTGTTGAGGAGCTCGTATCCCACGGCCGCGGCGGGCGAGCCCCCCGTCTCCTCGAGAGCCGCGCTCTCCGAGCCCCTCTGCCGGCCGCGGCTCATCGACGCGCGCCGGACGTTCTCGATCCGCGATCGAGTGTCGGTGACGAAGACCTCGACCATCTCGTGACCGCCGACTCCCAGCACTCCTCCCCTGCGGAAGGTCCGGGTGCCGACGATCATGCCTTCGTCTCCGAAGGCCGACCGGATCTTCTCGAGCGCCTCGCTCATCGTTGGAGCTTCAAACCGAGCGATCTGTTCCTCCATCGCTCTGATTCCACCTCCTCCTTCGCTCGTGGCGGCCGCCGGGGAGTGTCCAGACTCACCGAGCCGTGGACCTCGACGGCCTTCTCATCCAGAACCTCTTCATAGGACAGGACCGAGAGCCTCGGAACCCTGCTGCTCGCCATCTTCCAGAAGTGCGGACGTATGCGAGGCGAGCAGAGAACGGCGGGACGGAATCCCGCGAGGCGCAGCGGAGAGATCGCCTCATCGGTCCGGCGGCAGATCGAATCCATCGTCTGGGGATCGAGCGCCAGCGTCTCGCTCCCGTCGATCTTCTCGATGGAGCCCAGCAGGAACTCTTCCAGGGCAGGCTCGAGGAGCACCACGTGCAGCTTCCCGTCGGCGCCGATCGAGGCCGCACAAACGCTGCGCGCCAGAGCGCTCCTCACTTCCTCGGTGCACTGGTCCGTCGAGTGGAGCGGCCCCGCGCTCTTCCCCAGCGCCTCGAGGATCGATTCCAGGTCTCGGATGCTGATCCCCTCGCGCAACAGCCCCTGAAGCACCTGCTGCAGATCGCTCACCTTGATCGGAGCCGGGATCAAGTCGTCGACGAGGGTCGGCGCCCGCCGCCGGAGGTCGTCCAGCATGCGAGTGACCTCCTCGCGGCTCAGCAGCTCCGCGGCGTGCCGGCGGATGACCAGCTCGACGTGGAGCGCCACGGCTTCGACCGGTGTGAGCAGGTCGTAGCCCTCGTCGATGGCCGTGATCTCATCCGACTCCTGGATCCAGAAGGACACCCTCCCATCCAGCTCGAAGGCCGGTGTTCCGGGAAGGGGATGCGCGGCGGCGCGCCGGGCGACGGCCAGCAGCCCCCGTGCGTCCGCGAACCATCTTCCGAGCGAGTTACCGCGCAGCTTGAGGGTGTATTCGGAAGGCGCGATCCGCCGGGTGTCGCGAATCTGAACGCCCGGCATCACGATGCCGAGCTCGACGGCGATCCGCTCCCGTATCGAAGCGATACGGTCGGAGAGACTCGGACCGTCGGCTGCCTCGATGAGCGGCAACAGCCGGTAACCGATCTCCAGCTCGATCGGAGCCACGCGCAGGAGCGCACGCACGTCGGGCTCGGTCCTTTCCCTCGCCTGCGGCTCACCGGCAGAAGGCTCCTCCACCGGCTCGTTCATCTCCGGCTTCGCCTTCCGGCGCCGGAGCAGCCAGGCAGAGAGCGCGCAGAAGGCTGATCCGCCCAGGAGAGCGGCCGCCGGCAGCCCCGAAGGCAGGAGGCAGAGCAGGAAAACCGCGACGACGGAGAGCACCTGATCGTTGGAGAAGACCTGCCGGCCGAGGTCCTTTCCCAGGTGTTCGCTGGCAGCGTTGCGGGTGACGAGAAGCGCAGCCCCGATCGAGACCATGAGAGCCGGGACCTGGCTCACGATGCCGTCTCCGATCGTCAGCCGGCTGAAGATGCCGACCGCATCGGAGAGCGTCATGCCGTGATACGCGAGCCCCACGGCGATGCCTCCGAGGATGTTGATCAGCACGATGATGATGCCGGCGACCGCATCGCCCCTCACGAACTTGCTGGCGCCATCCATCGCTCCGTAGAAGTCCGCCTCCTGCGAGATCTGCCGCCTCCGGTCGCGCGCGATCCTCTGGCTGATCAGCCCCGCGGCGATCTCTCCGTCGATGCTGAGCTGCTTTCCCGGCATCGCGTCGAGCTGGAACCGAGCGGCGACCTCCGAGACGCGCGTGGCACCCTTCGTGATCACCACGAACTGGACGACCACGATGACCGTGAAGATGATCAGACCGATAACGGGGTTCTCCCCCGCGACGAACTCGCCGAATGTGTGGACCACCTTGCCGGCCGCCATGGGACCCTCCGCCGCGTTCCCGAGGATCAGGCGCGTGGTGGCTATGTTGAGGGAGAGGCGGAGGAAGGTCGTGACGAGAAGGAGCGATGGGAAGACGCTGAAGTCGAGCGCCTTGGACACGCAGGCCGCGGTCAGCAGGACGACGGCGGAGACCGTCAGGTTGACGATCAGGAGGCAGTCGATGAGCAGCGGAGGCAGGGGGATGAGGATGACGAACAGGATGCCGAGGATGCCCGCAGCCAGCAGGCCGTCGGGATGGCTCCGCACGAGCGCGGCGATCTCTCTGAGCGAGGGGCGGAGCGACTTGCTCACGACGCGCCTCCCGCTCCGGGCGGAGCTTCTCTGCGGCTCGCGGACGATCTGCCGAGGAGCTTCCGCGCCAGCCGCATCTGCGAGCGGCGAAGGCGCGCATCCGGCTCCTGCTCCTGCTGCTCCTCGAGGATCTCGCGGCGGCTCATGCGCAGGTCGCGCTCGAGCTGCCATCGCTCATGAGCCCAGTCGAGGAGCGCGAGCGCGAGGAGGCCTCCCGCCATCCAGAGTCCCACCGTGGACAGGTGGCGCGCCCCCCGCGCCGCTGCCCCGGCAAGACCGGCGCCGCCGAGAGCGGAGAGAGAGAGCTCCCCTTCGCCCCGCACGAGCGGCGCGAGCCCCCAGCGGATGCCCGCGCCCAGCACCGCGATCTTCCCGAGGGCGAGCGCCGCCTTGGCGGAAGACCTCAACGAGACGAGCCTCCGCAGGCCGGCTCGCGGCGAGATCCTCGCAGCCTGCAAACTGACGGCCTGCGGCCGGAGCAGGAAGCCCGTCTGGAGCATCCCGACTCCCAGCGTCACGATCGTCACGAGGGCGGCGACGGGCAGGAACATCTTCAGCGCCGAGATCCCGCCCGCTGCGATCCGACGCTGGACGGCATCCGCCGTCAGGGCGGAAGGCTCGAAGGCCGCCGCCAGAGACGCGCGCGTCATCGCGCAGCAGGCCTCCAGGGTCGAGTGAGCGGAGGAACGGAGATAGAGGAGGGAAGCGAGCAGGACGGCGGCGGCGATCAGGTCGCGGCTCTGGGCCACGCGACCCTCTTGCCTTGCCTTGCGGCGCCGAGCCGCCGTGGCCTGCTCCGTTCTCTCGTCTCTCTCGTCCGACATCTACCTCACCCCGTGACGAGCTTCAGAAACAAGCGGCCGTCCTCCACGGCGCCCTCCAGCAGCGAGCGGAACATGCCGGTGGTGACGGGCAAGAGGAGCGCGAGCAAGCACATGCCGAGCAGAAGCCTGAGCGGAAGGCCGAGCACCAGCAGCTCCACCTCCGGAAGGCAGCGCCCCAGGAGCCCCTGGGCCACGGACACGAGCAGCATCGCGAGCAGGAGAGGAAGGGCCAGGCCCGCGGCCGCCACCATCAGGTCGGGCCCGGTACGCAGCGCAAGCTGTCCGAGAAAGGAGGAAACCGCGCCGGCGTCCAGCCCTCCCGGCTCGACCCAGCGGAAGCTCTCGAGCACCGCGCCGACCAGCGAGAGATGCAGATCGAGCGAGAGAAACGCGAGGACCGCCAGAGCGGTGTAGAGGCGCGACAGCATCGGGTCTTCCTCGCCGCCGAGGGGATCCACCAGCGAGTCGGTGGAGAGCCCGATCTGCTGCGAGATCAGCAAGCAGGCACCGCGCACCGCGGCGAAGACGACGAGGATCAGCCAGCCGAGCGCTCCCCCGATGAGCAGCTCCGAGCCGAGCATCAGCCCCCAGCCCGCCGTTCCCGACTCTTCCGAGAGCGCCCGCGCGGCGGCGGACCCGTCCAGCGCCGAGCGCACCGGCTCGGAGAAGAGCGCCAGCAGGGCGACCGCGCCCACGAGCCCGATCCGGAAGCGAGGCGGGACGAGGCGGCTCGAGAAGAAGGGCGCGACGAGGCAGAGCCCCCCCAGGCGGCAAGCGACGAGGGCGGCGGCGGCCAGCGCCGGCGCGCCTCCCCACGCCTCCAGCCACTCTCCCATCGCACGATCCATCGCGAACAGCTCCTTGCATCACCCGCCGGCTCCGGTCGTTCCCAGGCGCAGGAAAACCTCTCGCGTGTAGTCCGTGATGACGCTCAAGATCCACGGCATGAGCAGGAAGGCGACCAGGGCCATGGCGAGCAGCTTCGGGATGAACGAGAGCGTCTGCTCGTGCACCTGGGTCATAGCCTGCAGGACGGAGAAGAGCAGCCCGATGACCAGGCCGACCCCCAGCATCGGCAGGGAGAGCTCGGCGGCGACGATGAGCGCCTGCTGAGTGAGGTCCACGGCCGAATCGAAGGACACGACGAGATTCTCCTCTCCCCGCCAGGGGCGCTATCCGAACGACTGCAGACTCGCCGCGAGCTGGGCCACGACCAGCCCCCAGCCGTCCACCAGGACGAACACCAGGACCTTGAGAGGCAGCGAGACAAGACCGGGCGGCAGCATGAACATCCCCATCGAGACGAGCACCGCCGAGACAACGAGATCGATCAGCAGGAAGGGCAGGTAGAGCAGGAAGCCCATCTGGAACGCGATCTTGAGCTCGCTCAGAACGAACGCCGGCAGCACCACGAAGAAGCTCAGGTCCTCCAGCCGCTGGGCGCTCGATGCCGATGAGTCAGACCCTCCGGCCCGCGAGATCTGCACGAACATCCGCAGCGACTCCCGGTCGTTGCGCAGCGTGTGAGCCAGCATGAACCGCTTCACCGGCGCCTCCGCCAGCTTCACGGCCTCGTCCAGGCTCACGCTCTTCGTCTCGACGAGAGGCAGGTAGGCCCGCTGGTAGACCTGCCGCCACACCGGCATCATCACGGCGCCCGTGAGCAGCAGGGAGAGCCCCATCACCACCATGTTGGGCGGAAGCTCCTGAGTGCCGAGGGCCCTCCTGAGAAACGAGAGCACGATCACGACCCGCGGGAAGCAGGTCGTCAGGAGGACGATGGAGGGGACGACTCCCAGCACGGTCACGATCGCGAGAGCGCGCAGCGGTGCGGCCAGGCTGCCGGGGTCCAGACCGGTCGCGGTCCGCAGCCAGCCCCCCTCCGCGGAAGGCTGCTCCGCCATCGCCGGTCCGCCGAGCGAAACCAGCACGATCAAGGCAGAGAGGCCGATCCCGATCCTGCGCATTCAACCACCTCGGGCGGCGACCGCCGCCAGGTTCTCTCTCAAGCCGCGGAGCATCGCCCGCCAGCCGCCTCTCTCTGGAGCCCTGTCCGATCTCAGACGTCCCGAGGAATCCTCCCCTGCGGAAGCTTCTCTCAGTCCTCCCGAGTCCAGACCGGGCGCCAACTCCTCTGACAGATTGTGTGGTCCGCCCTCTCCCCGCGCCGGCAGCTCCGCCCCGGCGAGCTCCAGCAGCGCCGTCATCCTGTCGCCGGAGACGCCGACGGCCAGAACGCGCTGTCCGATGCGGACGAGGTAGATGGAATGCCGGGGAGAAAGGGAGGTACGACCCAGGACTTGCACCCCTCCCGCGCCGGCGTTCCTTCTCTTCACCAGAGTCCATCGCCTTTGCAGGATGAGCGCACCACCACCGAGAGCCAGAATCGCCGCCACCGAGGCGGACAGTCGCAGAAGAACCACGAGGGGCGAAGCCGGCTGATCGTCGCGTCGAGCCTCCTCCTCGGCCGCGGACGAGCCGAGAAGCCTCTCCACGCTGTCCTCGGGCGCCAGGCTGCGGGCATCGTCCGGGGCGGCGCCGAGGAGAGGAGAGAGGAGGAAGCACAGCACGCCCGCGAGCCGCCAGCGGAGACGCCGGAAGCGCTGGACGATCTCCCGGCGGGAGACCGAGAGCCTGCGGAGCGCGCCGTGGAGCATCGCGAGCATCATCAGGGAGATTCCTCTTCGGGACGGGTCAGGATCTCGAGCACGCGGACGCAGAATCGCCCGTCGACGACCATGAGCTGGCCGCGCGCGATCGGGATGGAATGGACGGAGATGTCGACGAGCCCGCCCATCTCCTTGCCGAGATCGACCACCGAGCCAGGCCCCAGCTTCAGCGTCCGGCCGAGGGGCATGCGCGTCCGGCCCAGCTCGACCTTGACCTTGAGACGGACGTTCTTCAGGACTTCCGATCGCAGCGTCTCGGGCGATGCCGACTCGACCACCGCCGCGGTTCCCGGTCCGGAGTCCCTACCGAACGAGGGGAGCCGCGAGGCGAGGAGGTTCTCCTGCGGACCCTGTCCGCGATAGCCGTCCAGGATGTCGTCGAGAGTCTCGCCTTCCGTACGGTTTCCCATCTCCGAGCTCATCTCTTCCTTCCTTCCTGCCTGCCTGCGCCGGCGACCGGCGCAGGGGCGGCCGGCCTCGCTGGGGGGGAGAGACGCACGCGCGGGCTGTCCGCCGTGCGGTCCCGCCGGAGATCTGCTGGAATCCATCGCATCGCTCACCTCCCCGAGCTCTCGAGCCA
>JAFGKN010000053.1 GCA_016928605.1 Planctomycetota bacterium
CAGGCGAGGGACACCGGCTACGAGCCGGACGACTTCGTGGATGTGCGCGTCGAGAGAGGAGGAGAGTCCGTTCGGCTCCTGCGGCTAGAGGGCGAGGCCGCCCTGACCCAGCGCGCCGGCGCCGGATACGCGCGGCTGGTCGCGGCGCTGCCGCCCCAGTGGGAGACCGCGACGCTCAGCATCTCCTCATCGAGCGACTCGAGCGCGGGGAGCGAGAGATTCGACTTCGACTCCATCGCGTTCTTCCCGATCGAATCCTCGCGAACGATCGGCTACACGGACTTCCGGGAGCCCGCGGTGGGGGCGCCGTCGTATGCGCCGCCGGCGGATGGCCGCGAGCTGGGCTTCGCGACGGTGTCGACGCCGACGGGAGGGGCGCTGCTGGAGGTCGGCGTCGCGGAGCACGATGCTCCCCTGAGGCCGCGGCGTCTCGTGCATCGCTCCGCGGCGGCGACGACGACGTTCGAGACGGTCGACCTGAGCGACGAGGGCGACGCCATCGCCAGAGTGGTCCTGCGGGTTCTCGACACGGGATACGAGTCCGACGACTACCTGCGCGTCCACGTCACCGACGGCACCGAGCAGGTCGACATACTCGACGCTTCCGGCGACGGCGGGCTCGGCGGGCTGGCCGGCGGGGAGTACATGTCCTACGAGGCCGTGATTCCCTCGGACTGGCGGCGGGCGACGCTCGTCATCTCGAGCTCCAGCGACTCGAGCTCCGGGGCCGAGGGCTTCGACATCCGGTGCGTCGAGATCGTCACCCGCCCCGCCCCCTCGTGCGAGGCCGCGCCGGCCGGCATCCGCTTTCGCCGCGGGGACTCGAACTCCGACGGCGATCTCGACCTGAGCGACGGCATCCGCATCCTCGGCTACCTCTTCCTCGGCGGGTCGGGGATCTCCTGCCTCGATGCCGCCGACACGGACGACTCGGGCGCGATCGACATCAGCGACGGCGTGCGGATCTTCAACTACCTCTTCCTCGGCGGAGCTCCGCCGGCGGCGCCCGGCCATCTGGACTGCGGGATCGATCCCACGGCCGACGCCCTCACCTGCGATGTCTATTCCCCGTGCGAGTGATCGCGCGGGAGGCCCACAGCGGCAGCCGCATCGGCATCGGCAGCCGCATCGGCATCGGTATCGGCATCGGCATCCGGCTCGGCCGAGCGGCGCAGCTCGACCTTCGAGACGGCGAGCGTTCCGCGCTCGTTGACGAGCCTCAGGTCACAGCTCGCGTTCTGCTGGTTGGCCAGCCGGGCGGCCGGCAGGCGCACCCGCGCGGTCTTCCACTCCCCGCTCCCCTTGCGCTCCACCCAGCCGCTCTGGGCGTAGGCGCTCTCGATCCCGTTGTACTGGATGGAGAACCGGCCGGTGCCCGCGTCGAGGTACGCGATCTCCGCGATGAGGGTCTCCGCCTCGTCGCGCGGGAAGCCGTCGTGGACGCCGGCGTAGATGTACACCGCGCGCGATGACGCTTTCGAGACCGCGGCCTGTCGCCCCGCGATCTCCTCGACGCGGAAGGGGCCGTCGGTGAAGGGGACGAGCCGGATGCCTTGTTCCTTCTCGGGGGTCCAGCTCGCGAGGTCGAGAGTCCAGCTCGGCCGCGGATAGCGGTGCTTATCCTCCTCGTAGCGGGCGAGCAGCGCGAAGAACGTGTGCGGATCGACGACGCGGGCCGCGGGCTCGGCCTCCTTCAGCCGCTCGGCGAACTCGAGGTGCCAGCCGGCGGTCTTGAGGATCGTCCGCACGTAGTAGAAGCAGCGCCTCTCGGGGCTCGCCATCGCCGCGAACTGCGCGGCCACCTCGGCGGGCGATCCCGAGGCGTCGCTCACCCGCACGAAGGGCATGCCCGCGTGGATCCCCTGCGGCGGCATCTTCTGCCCGCCGATGCCGGCGGGCGAGATGCGCGAGTACACGTCCCACAGCTCGCGGCCCATCGGCGGGGAGAACCCGTCGATGATGAAGCCCGTCACCCGCAGATCCCACCTCCGGTAGAAGGGCCGGCAGAACTCCTCCCAGGCGGCGATCCCCGATGGAAGGCCCGAGTGGATGCGGGGCTCCTGGAGGCCGCCGGGGTTGAGGTACCCCGCGCCGGAGTCGCCGGTGGTGAAGAAGTCGAGGGGAGTCCTCGTCTCGCGCGCCCACGCGAGCGCCATCGGCGCGCGCCGCTCGAGGTTGGGGTTGAGCGCCCAACCGAGCGGAACCTGGCCGCGGGCCGGATCCATCCAGCACCGCGGAAACTCGCGGTAGAGCCAGGCCGCGGAGTCGTAGTCGCCTACGTAGAAGCAGATGTAGGCGCCGGGCTGGACGAGGCCCTCTTCATCGAGCAGGCCGCGGCGCCGGAGATCCTCCCCGGTCGGCGGATCGGGCTGCGGGTACCGCTCACGCAGCGGATAGTGCGAGTAGAAGCTCGCGTTGCTCATGGCGCACGGGCCGAGCGCATCGGCGTCCATCATGGCGTTGAACGAGGAGAGGATCTCGGCGTAGCGCCACTCGGACGGCACCGGCGCGTGCCGGCTCGCCCCTTTCACGTGGTCGCAGTACTTCCAGGCCCACGGCACGAAGCCGCCGGCGTGGATGATCGTCCTCGCCTCGACGCCATCGTAGGCGGAGCGGAGGATCGCCTTCAGGGTCGCGGCGTCGGTGCCGACCTCCTGGCCGGGATCGTCGTTCGGCGGCTCGTCGTCCCAGGGGTGGAGGTCGAAGAAGAACGCGCGGCGCGCGATGAAGAAGTCGTGGTTGGTCAGCGTGTGGTTCTCGTGATTGCCGCGGAAGGGATCCTGGAGCCAGAATGCGTCGATGTAGTAGGCGAGGTACTCCGGATTGCATCGGCCGGCGTCGAGGTACTTCTCCTTCGCCCAGAGGTAGGGATCGCACTTGCGGCTCGAGGTGCGCGAGGGGATCTCCTCGCGGGTGAGATCGACGACGACCGGCAGGCGCGGTCCTCCGGCGGCGAGCCTCCGGTAGAGGCTGCCCTCTCGGTCGTCCTTGCGCAGCGGGAGGAGGCTCTCGCAACCGGCGATGGTGCTCGCCACGCAGGAGAGCGAGGCCGGCTCCTCGCCGTAGAGGACCAGGCCGCGGTAGGCGCCGCGAAAGCGCGCGAGGAGCTCCTCGATGCCGGAGACCTCGTCGACCGGCCGTCCCTCGAGCCACTGTCCGCGCGAGCGGAGCCAGTCGAGCCAGAAGGAGTCCCAGGGCTCGATGAACCGGATGTAGAGGCGCGGCCCGGCGCGGTTCGCGAGGCCCTGGAGAGCGGCGACGAGATGGCAGGTGTCCCACACTTCCCTCCGCCGGCGCGGCTCGCGCAGGTCCAGCTTCCGCAGAGGCGAGAGGTCGAGGAGAGCGATGGGCTCCTGACGATCGCTCGCGGCGGCCGCCCTCTCCGCGCCCGCGGGCGCGGCCCAGAGCAGCAGGCAGAGAAGGGCGGACGTCGCAGATGCGCTCATGGCGGACTCCCTCGGCTCCTCATCGCGGAGATTCTCCGGCGAACCAGATCTCGACCCGGGGCGCGCCGGCGAGAGCGCGCGCGGCGATCACGCTCTCCGGCTCCCGCTCCACTCTCTCCACCACGGCCCTCTTCTCCTCGCCGGCGACGAGGAAGACGATGCGCTCGGCGCGCCGCAGCAGCTCGTGCGTCACCGAGATGCGGTCCGGTCCGGGCGCGCGCGGCACGGCGATGGCCCACCGTCCCTCGCCCCTGCGGATGTCAGCCTCTCCGAAGAGCGATGCCACGTGGCCGTCGGCGCCGAGGCCGAGGATGGCGAGCGTGATGCCGCCGCCTGCGCCGACGAAGCCGCGCAGTTCGCCATCGTAGCGCTCCGCGGCTGGCGATAGCGGCAGATCGGTGCGGGCCCTCAGCACGCGGCGCGGCTCGAGCCCGAGCGCATCGACCAGGGGCGCGATCTTCGCATAGTTGCTATCCGGGGAGTCGAGCGGGACATGGCGCTCGTCGCTCAGGAGGATGTGGAGCTGCGGGCCTGCCTCGGGAGGATCCGCGGTCAGCCGCTCGTAGAGGGCGATGGGCGTCCGGCCGCCGGTCAGCATCACAGCGTGCGGGACGGCTTCGCGCGCTCCCAGGTGCTCGACCAGCAGCGCCAGCGCCTCGCGCTCGAGATCCCCGCAACGCTCGAATCGCCGGATCTTCATCGGAGCCATCTCCCGGCCGACTCCGGGCCGTGGCTGCCGAACTCGTAGGGCTCCGGGACGATCCTACGCTCCTCGATCTCCTCGAGGACGGGGGTGAAGATGTCCCAGGCCGCTTCCAACTCGTCGCTCCGGATGAAGAGGCTTCGGTCGCCGCGGATCACCTCCAGAAGCAGCGATTCGTAGGCGTCGGGGAGGTGCTCGGTGAAAGCCGTCCTGTACTGGAGGTCGAGCCTTCGCGGCTCGATCCTCAGCCCCATCCCCGGCACCTTGCTGGCGATCGAGAAGTAGATCGCCTCGTCGGGCTGCACGCGGATCACCAGCTCGTTCGGCGCGGGACAGCCGCGATCGTCGCAGAACATGTTCGAGGGGACCTCGCGGAAGTGGATGCGGATCTCCGTCAGCCGGTCCTCCAGCCCCTTGCCGGCCCGCATCAGGAAGGGAACGCCCTGCCAGCGCGGATTCTCGACGCGCAGCCGCACGGCGGCGAAGGTCGGCGTGATCGAGCCCTCCGGCACGGTCTCGTCGTCGGTGTAGCCCGGGATGCGCCGGCCGCCTCGGAGCGAAGAGGTGTACTGGCCGAGGACCATCTCGTCGAGGGCCGGCGGCGGGATGGCGCGCAGCACCTTGACCTTCTCCCGCGCGATGTGCGCCGCGTCCAGCCGGCCTGGCGGCTCCATGGCCGCCAGGGCCAGGATCTGGAGCAGGTGGTTCTGCATCACGTCGCGGATGATGCCGTAGCTGTCGAAGTAGCCGCCGCGGCCTTCGAGACCGAGGTCCTCCTTCCAGACGATCTGCACGCTGCGGATGTGGTCCCGGTTCCAGATGGGCTCGAAGATGAGGTTCGCGAAGCGGAGCACCAGCAGGTTCTGGATCACCTCCTTGCCCAG
>JAFGKN010000422.1 GCA_016928605.1 Planctomycetota bacterium
AGGGGATCGCTCTGCCTTCGACCGGCGCGAGAGTCCCGCGACTTACTGCGCCGCCGCTCGTCCCCCCCTCCCGGCGATCGCTGCGAGGAACGGGAGGGAGACCGACGGAGTTCCTTGCGGCGGCTTCCCCTCTGGGTTCTCTTCCTCTTCAGCGCTCTTTACCTCGTCGCTGCTGGGGCCTCCCTGCGATCACTGATTCATCGTCTGGATGATATTCACGAGCGGCAGGAAGAGAGAGACCACGATGAATCCGACGACGAGCCCCATCCCCACGATGATGATGGGCTCGAGCAGGCTGGACATGCCTTCGACCGCCACGTCGACATCCATGTCGTAGTTGTCGGCGATCTTGATCAGCATCTTGTCCAGCTCTCCGGTCTCTTCGCCGACGTCGATCATATTGATGAGCAGCTCGTCGAAGATGCCCGCCTGGCGGAGTGGATCCGCGATGGTGTCTCCCTCGCGGATGCTCCCGTGAACCTCCTCGATGGCGTTGGAGATCACCACGTTGCCGATGGCGTCCTTGACGATGCGCAACGCCTCGAGGATCGGGACGCCGGAAGAGATCAGCGTGCCCAGCGTCCGGCAGAATCTGGCCACTGCCGATTTCTTGACGATCATGCCGAAGATCGGCATCCTCAACTTGAAGGCATCGAGGGCCTTGCGCCCCTTCTGCGACCGGGCGATCAACTTGAAGATCGCCCAGATGGTGAACGGAACGCCGGGGATCAGGTACCAGTACGTCTGCAGCGTGTCGCTGATCGAGATCAGCATCTGCGTGGGGACAGGCAGGCCTTTGCCCATGTCCTCGAACATCTTCTGGAACGCGGGCACGACCTTGATCATGATCACCACGAGGATCAACACGGCGACCGTGATGACCACGACCGGGTAGATCATCGCCCCCTTGACCTTCTTGCGCAGCTTCTCGGACTTCTCCATGAAGCCCGCGAGGCGGTTCAAGATGACGTCGAGCACGCCGCCGGCCTCCCCCGCCTTCACCATGCTCACGTAGAGCCGATCGAAGCTGCGGGGGTACTTCGCGAGCGCCTCCGAGAAGGTGCTTCCGCCCTCGACGTCCTCCGCGACCGAGCCGATCTGGTCCTTGAACCTTCCTTCCTTCTGCTGCGCCTCGAGGATCTTGAGGCTGCGCACGATGGGAAGGCCTGCGTCCTGCAGGATCGAGAGCTGCGTCGTGAAGGTCGCGATCTGATCCCTCTTCACCCGGTCGAGGAGCGGGATCCCTCGCCGTTTCTTCTTCCTCCCCCCCGCTCCGGCGGCAGCCTGGGCCGCTCCCGGTCGGAGCTGGACCCTCGTCGGCCGGAGACCCTGAGCCCGGATCTGCTTGATCGCATCATCCTTGGAGGAGGCCGTGATCTCCTGGCGCACCTTCAGCCCGTTGCTATCGAGCGCTTCGAATGCAAATACGGGCATACCACACTCCTTTATGAGCCCTGATAACTTGCCGTCTGCATACGGAACAAAGCCGGATACGCGAACCGTGGAGAACCCCGCGGCCGCGGGGAGGTGTTCGGTCCGCCGCCGCCTCTGGCTATCCAGCACCGCGATGATAACCAGAAGGGCCCGCGAATCCGTAGCAGAAAATCCTCGGCGGCAGAGAAAATCCCCGTTCTGCGGTGGCTCCGGGCGCTCCAGAGTCGCCCCGCGGTCTCCACTCCCGGCGGGCCGTCCGTCATACCGTGGCGATCGTCTCCTTGACCACCTCCTCGATCGTTGTGATCCCGTCGTAGATGTGGAGGAGACCGCTGTCGCGCAGCGTCCGCATCCCCTCCTCCCTGGATGCCTTGCGCAGGTCGGCCGTCGAGGCCTGATCCATGATCATGCTCCGGATCCGGTCGGTCATGACCATGAACTCGAAGATCGCGATCCTTCCCTTGTAGCCGGTGTTGTTGCACTGCTTGCAGCCTTTGCCGTAGTAGAACTGCCGGCCCTCGACCTCGGTGCGGGTCAGCTCCAGCTCGTAGAGCTCCTCGTCGGAGGGCTCGTAGGGAGTCTTGCAGTTGAGGCAGATCCGGCGCACCAGACGCTGGGCGATGATCCCCTCCAGCGTCGCCGCGATCAGGAAGGGCTCGAGGCCCAGGTCCAGGATGCGAGTCACCGCCGAGGGCGCGTCGTTGGTGTGCAGCGTGCTGAAGACGATGTGCCCGGTCAGGGATGACTCCACGGCGATCTGAGCCGTCTCCAGGTCGCGGATCTCGCCGACGAGGATCTTGTCCGGATCCTGCCTCAAGATGCTGCGCAGGCACTGGGCGAAGGTCACACCGATCTCCTCGTTGATCTGCACCTGGACGATCCCCTCGAGGTCGTACTCGACGGGATCCTCCGTGGTGATGATCTTCACATCGATGGTATTGGCCTCGTTGAGCGCCGAATAGAGAGTCGTCGTCTTCCCCGAGCCGGTGGGACCCGTGACCAGGATGATTCCGTTGGGCTTCGAGATCAGGTCGCGGAAGGTCTTCAGCTCATCCGGCCGGAAGCCGAGCTTCTCGAGGTCGAGGGCCAGGTTGCTCCGGTCGAGAATCCTGAGCACGACGCTCTCGCCGTACATGGTCGGAAGCGTGGAGACTCGCAGATCCACCGGGTTGCCGCCGACATTGAGCTCGATGCGGCCGTCCTGCGGCAGGCGCGTCTCCGCGATGTCCAGGTTCGACATGACCTTGACGCGCGAGATGAGGGCGCGCGCCAGGTGCGGCGGCGGAGGCATCATCTCGTAGAGAACGCCATCCACGCGATAGCGGATCTTGAACTCGTTCTCGAACGGCTCGAGGTGGATATCGGCGGCTCGGTCCCGGATCGCCTGGAGGAGAACCATGTTGAGCAGCTTGACGACGGGCCCGGCGTTCGCGTCGGCTTCCATCTTGGCGATGTCGGTCGAATCGCGCCCCTTCGGTCCCTCGCGGTCTCCGAAGCTCGCCAGCAGCTCATCCGCCACCTGGCTGCCCTGGTGGTAGTAGTTCGCGATCGCCTTGCGGATCGCTTCCTCGCTGGAGACCATCGCCTTGAAGTTGGCCACCTTGGGCAGGCTGAAGCGCAAATCGTCCAGCACGCTCAGGTGGTCCGGGCGGGCGATCGCCACGGTGAGAGTGTTGCCGTCGTAGTGGATCGGCATCACCTGAAAAGTCTCCGCCGTGCTCGCGTCCACCAGGTCGGTGACCTCGGGGGGAACCTCCACCTTGTCGAGATCGACGAACTCCATGCCGGACTGCTCGGCGAGGGCTCGGCTCAGGTCCGACTCGGTGACCAGACCGTTCTGCAAGAAGACCTGTCCGATGGCTCCGCCCTTCTCCTTCTGGGCACGGATTGCCTGCTGGATGTCGTACTCGGAGACGAGCCCCATGCTCTTGAAGATCTGTCCCAGCGGCTTGCTGTTCAACGGATTGCCTCCAAATTCGAGCGTCTCACTGGTTGTCCAAGCCGGGCCATCCGATTCTGCGCGGTCTCCATCACACGTCGTCGCGGTGCGTGATCCGCAGAACCTCGGTCACTGTCGTCATGCCAGCGAGCACCTTGCGCACGGCATCTTCCTGGAGCGTCGTCATGCCCTCCGAGCGCGCCTTGGCACGGATTTGCATGGTGGGCTTCTTGCGAAACGCCATCTCGCGGAGATCCGGCGACATCTCCATCAGCTCGTAAACGCCCTTGCGGCCCCGGTAGCCGGAATTGAGGCAGTTGGAGCAGCCCACGGCCGTGTGGATCCTGGCGTCCATGAGACGCTCCCGCGAGAGGCCGATGCCTCGCAGCTCGGCGTCCGTGGGGTCGTAAGGAGCCTTGCACTCGGTGCAGAGCATGCGCACGAGCCTCTGGGCCATGATCGCCATGATCGCCGACGCGACGAGGAACGGCTTCACTCCCATGTCGATCAGACGGCTGATGGCCGAGGGTGCATCGTTGGTGTGCAGCGTGCTGAAAACCAGGTGCCCCGTCAGGGCCGCCTGGATCGCGATCTCGGCCGTCTCCTGGTCGCGGATCTCGCCGACCAGGATGATGTTGGGAGCCTGCCGCATCATGGACCGCAGGATCCTCTGGAACGTCAGCCCGATCTCGTGGCGCACCTCGGATTGGTTGATGCCGGCGATGTTGTACTCGATGGGGTTCTCCGCCGTGATGATCTTGACATCGGGGCGGTTCAACTTCTTCAGGGCCGCGTAGAGAGTCGTCGTCTTGCCGGAACCGGTGGGCCCCGTGACGAGGAAGATGCCGTTGGGCCTCTTGATGATCTTGTTGAACCTGGCGTAGTCGGTCTCGTGGAATCCCAGCTCCTCGAGGTCGACCAGGCCTTTCTCCTTGTCGAGGATCCGCATCACGATGCTCTCGCCGTGGCGGGCGGGGAGCGCGGAGACGCGGAGGTCGATCTCCCGGCCGTGGAGGTGGATCTTGATGCGCCCATCCTGCGTCCTCCGCTTCTCGGCCATGTCCATGCGCGACATGATCTTGATGCGGGAGATGATCGGGCCCTGCAGCTTCTTGGGAGCATTCTCCTTCTCCACGCACATGCCGTCGATTCGATACCGGATGCGCACGCGGTCCTCGAACGGCTCCACGTGGATATCGCTCGCTCGCTCCTTCAGGGCGTTCGAGATGAGCTGGGTCACGTACCGGATGACCGGAGCGTCATCCGCCTCCCCATCCTCCCCCGCATACTCGCCGCGGCCGACCGTGACCTCACCCCCCACACCGCCGAGCACGGAGCTGAGATCGCCCGTCCGGTTGTAGTAGTGGTCGAGGGACTCCTTGATGTCTTCCGGCGTGGCGATGGCGGCCTCCACCTGCTGATTCAACAGAAAGCGCAGGTTGTCGAGAACCGTCAGGTCCAAAGCCTCCATCGCGACCACGAGCGTGCCGTTCCGCTTGGCCACCGGCACGATGGCGTTCTCCTGGGCCACCTCTTTCGGCACCAGCGCGATGATCTCCTTCTTGATCTCGCCCTTCGACAGATTGGCAAAGGGAAGCCCCCAGTGCTTGGCGAGGGCGCGGCTGACCACACCCTGCCGGCAGACCCCCAACTTCACGAGAGCCTCGCCGATCCGGCAGTCGTTCTGCTTGGCGTAGTCCAGCCCCTCCTTGAGCTGCGCATCATCGACCGCCTGCATGGCCTTGAGGATCTGTCCGACTGCCTTCTTGTTCATCCGGAGGGACCTCCTGAGGCCTATCAAAGGCCCATGAATCTCCGAGGAGCAGCGAAACGAAGCCAACCTCGAGCCTGCCGGGCCTTTCCGCGTTCCCGCACCGGCCGCTGCACTCCCTTCAGCGAGGCGCGCATTCGGTTCGGATGGCCGGACGCCCATCCCGACGGGACATACAACCCAACAGACTACGGATCATGAAAAACCGGGACCGGCCCGTCAGAAAGCACGGACCTCGCTGAGCGGCCACCAGCGAACCACGACCTTCCCCTTGACGAGACCCTCGGGCACGCCGTGAAAACGGCGGCTGTCATGGCTGTCTCGGCGGTTGTCGCCCAGAACGAAGTACTCGCCGGGCTTTACGACATACCTGAACGGAGTGGAAAGAGCCGTGGGATAATGACTGTCTCTGGAGAGGTACTCTTCCGCGAGAGGCTTGTCATCGACGAACACGCGCCCTCTCCCGTCGATCCGGATCTCCTCGCCCGGCAAGCCGATCACACGCTTGATCAGATCCTTGGTCGGATCCTCTCTCGATGTGAAGATAATAACGTCGCCGCGCACGACATCGAAGAAAGCTTTCAGGACGACCACACGCTCCCCGTTGTGGAACGTGGGCAGCATGCTCAAGCCCTTGATCTCGTAAGCCTCGGCGACATAGCTCTTGAGCGTCAAGGCGAGGAGCAGCGCTGTCAGCACCAGAACGCCGACCTCGGTCAAGCTCCCCCGCAAGCTCCGAGCGGGACGCCTCCGTCCCTCGGCGCGGGTCGAACGTTGCGGCTCGGCCCCCTCGGGGGCCGACGCAGTGGGAAGCTCGTTGGAAAGGGATGACTCGCTCAGGGGATCCATGAGATCGAAATGCAGGGCCGGGCCGAGGATTCCACCTCTCCGGCGCCAACCGTCCGACCCTCTCCGCCGGGCTGTCCAGCAAGTGGTTTCCGCGAGGAGGAGAGGAGGGGAACGACTGACCTCGGGAGAGGCGTCTATATTACCAGTCCGTCCCGGCGAGCACAAGAGGAGCCCCTCTGCGGAGGGCGCAGCTCCACGGCTCCTGAGGCTTTCAGCACCAGATCTTACGACGTCAGGCAGGCGGTCTCTGCGGTCCGAACATACAGTGCATCCACCGCCGACGACCCGCCTTTGCACGCCGGCAGGCCGCCGGCGAGCTCCCCGGTGCGGAACGTCTGACCGGGCTCCGGACCCGCCCAGGGGAACCGGCGGGGCCACGAGGGGCTGGGGGCTGTCCGGGAGGCACAGGCCACAGCTTTGGAGGCGCCCCCTCGGACGCTTCCGGTCGCCGCTCAGGGGGGCTCCTTTTCCGGACCCGGGCCCCGGTTTGATGGCTCCGAGGTCGAGAAATATACTAACTTCGAAGGTGCGGTGCGCGGAGCGTGCGGAGTCTCCGTGCCAAAGGGGCGTTGCCGCACCGACTTAACTTTAGATTTTTCAAGGATTAACACTGCCGGCCCGCCCTCCACGGGGG
>JAFGKN010000423.1 GCA_016928605.1 Planctomycetota bacterium
GATCACCATCCGGATGGTGGACGAGGAAGGGGAGAACCCCAAGACGATGCAGCAGGTGGTGTGGCTGCGGCGCAAGGCGCGCTGAGCTCCACCGGCAGTTCCTGCGAGCGATCGAGAGGTCTCTCCGGGGCGGTCCGCCAGCAGCGCAGTCTCGGCCGCGGTGCCGCTGCGCGCACGGCTCGGCACCGTGAAACGGACGAAAGCGCCGGCCAGGTGCACGAGACCATGCGAAAAACGGCACTCAGACGCGGTCCGGCTTCATGGAGAGCAGGAACTCCGCGTTTGTCTTGTACTGCTTGAGCTTGCTCCTCAGGAGCTCCATGGCCTCCACCGGATTCATGTCGTGGAGGACCTTCCGCAGCACCCAGACCCGTCGCTGCTCGTCCGTATCGAAGAGCAGCTCCTCCTTGCGCGTCCCCGAGCGAGTGATGTCGATGGCGGGCCAGATGCGCTTGTCAGCCAGCCTCCGGTCGAGGTGGAGCTCCATGTTTCCGGTCCCTTTGAACTCCTCGAAGATCACCTCGTCCATGCGGCTGCCGGTCTCGATCAGCGCGGTGGCGATGATCGTGAGGCTGCCGCCTTCCTCGATGTTGCGGGCGGCGCCGAAGAACCTCTTGGGCTTCTGCAGAGCGCTCGCATCGACGCCTCCAGAGAGGATCCTTCCCGAGTGGGGGACCTCCGTGTTGTAGGCCCTGCCCAGGCGGGTGATCGAGTCGAGCAGTATGACGACATCGCGGCCGTACTCGGTCATGCGCTTCGCCTTCTCGATGACCATCTCCGCCACCTGGACGTGGCGCGAGGCCGGCTCGTCGAAGGTGGAGCTGATGACCTCGCCCTTGACCGAGCGCTCCATGTCGGTGACTTCCTCCGGCCGCTCATCGATGAGAAGCACGATGAGATCGACCTCGGGGTTGTTCCTCGAGATGCTGTTGGCGATCTTCTGGAGCAGGATTGTCTTCCCCGTGCGAGGCGGAGCGACGATCAGGCCGCGCTGCCCCTTTCCGATGGGGGTGACGAGGTCCATGATGCGCATCTCGACGCTCTCGGGACCGCTCTCCATCACCATCCGCTGCTCGGGGTACAGAGGCGTGAGGTCGTCGAAGTTGGCTTTCGTCCCGAGCTTCTCGGGCTCCTCGTAGTTGATCGCCTCGACCCGCAGCAGCGCAAAGTAGCGCTCGTTCTCCTTGGGAGGGCGGATCTGCCCGGAGATGATCGCGCCGGTGCGCATGCCGAAGCGGCGGATCTGGGAGGGCGACACGTAGATGTCATCAGGGCAGGGATAGTAGCTGTAGCGGGGGGAGCGCAGGAAGCCGAATCCATCCGGGAGGGTCTCCAGCACTCCCTCGCCGTACATCAGACCGGTCTTGGAGACGCGCTCCTTGAGGATCTTGAAGATGAGATCCTGCTTCTTGAGGCCTGCGTACTCCGATACGTTCTCGCGCTCGGCCAGCTCGTGAAGCTCCGCGATGCCCATCTTCTGGAGCTCGCTGATGTGGAGGCCGACGGTCTCCTCGGTGGTGTCCTGCTGGTCCAGCGCGGCCGCCTCCTGGTCGATCTCGGCGTCATCGGGGAGGCCGGCGACGACCTCCTTCTTCTGGCTGCGCGGGCGGATGACCTTCTTCTTGGCGGCGATCTTGGACTTGGCTTGTGCCATGGCGATGCTTCCCTTGCGTTGCTGCTGTGGAGGGGCCGCGGTCCGTCCGCGTGAGGTCGGTCCCGCGCCCCTGCGAATCTCAACGGTTGTCGCGCGCCTGTTCCTTCTCCCGGCGCTGCGGCCGCGAGCGGCCTCCACGGGCGGGAGCGCTGGCTCTCAGGCTCTCCAGCAGATCGAGCAGCCGGCTGCGCGTCTCCTCCGGCCTTCCGTTGTTGTCGATCACCGCGGTGGCGATCCTCCTCTTCTCCTCGAGCGGCGGCTGGAGGCTCTCCCTCCTCCCGAGCTCCTCGGCGCTCCAGCCCCTCGGGCGCACGCGCTCCACGCGCCGCTGCGGGTCGGCCTCGACGTAGATGACCGCGTCGCAGCGGCGGAGCAGCGGGCTCGTCGCGAGGAGGGGGACATCCAGGACGAGGACTCCCCCGGCAAGACCTTCCGGCTGCGGGGCTCGGCGCGAGGAGAGGAAATCCTCGATCCTCTGGTCGATCCTCAGCAGGACTCCCGGGTGCACGAGCTGCTCGAGCCGGTGCAGATCCTGCGGATGCGGGAAGACGCGGCGGGCCAGCGCCTCGCGATCGACGCCGCCATCCTCGCGGAAGGCCTCGGGGCCGATCCACGCCTCGATCTCTCGGCGGACCTCGGGCCGCTCGATCTCCGCGCGGGCGAGCGCGTCGGCATCGATCAACTCCGCACCCTGCTCCGCGAGCAGATGCGCCACGGTGCTTTTACCTGAGCCGATTCCGCCCAGGATTCCCACGATCATGACTCGCCGATGGAAAATGGATGGAGGTGAGAGTACTGGAAGAACGCTGGGACCGCCCGAGGCGATCATCCCCCGGAGACGAGATCCTCTTTCGATCGAGGGACCCCGCCGCCGGACCCGCCGCCCTCCACTGGAGAGCTTGCGGAGGTCGCCTCCTCCTCTGCGGCAGCTCAACGGTTGCCTGCCGCGCCTCTGATCTCCGCCGGGGTCGACTCCGCCCGAGCGACCGCACCCTCCCCTTCGATGGCGGGCCGGCCGGTCTGCTCCAGCGGGACCGGACTCCGCGGAAACCGCGCGCTCCAACGCTTTACGGCGCGGAATGAAAGGCCTGTTAGGGTATGCATACTCTTCGGACTCTCCGCTGTCAAGTCCCAAGGCGAGCCTTTTTCCATGCTTGACAGTCTTCTTGCCCCCTATAGAATCGATCCCAGACTACTCTCGACAACATCCCACGCAACTGAGAAGAAATCCGAGAAGCAGACCCGCTTCCTGCCCGGTGTTGGGAATCGTCTCGTACAGCGACGAGCCTTCGGCGGGGAGCTGGTGTAAGGGAGGTCTTGTATGGCTCAGCGTGAAGGTTCACTTTACTTGACCCTGTTCATCGTCGCCATGCTCCTCTTCATACTGTCGACGGTGGCGTTCTTCGTCGCCTACAACCGGCGGGAGGAGATGAGCAGGAAGTACGAAGAGGTGCAGCGCACCGTCAAGGAGCAGGAAGCCATCAACCAGCGGCACGTGGCGGAGATCAACGGCCTCAAGACGCTGATCGCCGGCTCCACGGATCCCGCCGCGCTTGGGCGAGAGGAAGAGGATCGAGAGAATTTCAAGAACCGTGAGCTCATCGGCGTCTGCCAGGCCGCCATCAGCGAGGCCAAGAAGTATCTCGGCCAGGAGCCGGCCAGCTTCAAGTACCTGACGGAACCTTACTCGCAGATCAAGGCGGTCTTCAATGACCTCATCGAGCTGCGAGACGCGGCGGTGAGGGAGCGCGACCAGATGCAGGCCTTCTTCGACGACCAGAAGAAGAGCTACGAGCAGACGATCGCCGATCTGCGCAAGCAGCTCGATGACAAGCAGGCCGAGCTCGTCGACGCGCAGCAGAAGTACGAGGACTGCGAGGGACGCTACGGCGCAGAGAAGGAGAAGTGGGGGCGCGAGAAGGCCGATCTCCAGGACATCATCACCGACATGGAGATCGATACGACGCGCATGAAGAACCGCTACGATAACCGCATCGACACCCTCCAGGCTCAGAACGAGGCGCTGCGCAAGAAGGAGCGCGCGTCGCGGATGTTCGAGGAGCTGGAGCCGGATGGCCGCTTGCAGAAGGTGGTCACCGAGCTCCGCAAGGGCTGGATCGATCTCGGCCGCCAGGACCACCTGATGGCCGGGCTCATCTTCCAGGTGTATACGACGGTCAAGGGTGGCAAGAAGGTCCACAAGGGGCGCGTCGAGGTGCGCCGCGTCGACGAGAAGTCGGCCGAGGTCCGCATCCTTGAGGAGGATGATCCGCTCAACCCCATCAGCGACGGCGACTACATCGCGAGCCCGTTCTACGACAAGGCCGAGACGCCGATCTTCGTCTTCGCCGGCCAGGATCTGCAGGACCGCAACATCACACGGGAGTTCCTCGAGGCCAAGCTCAAGAGCTACGGCGTCGAGCTCCGCAAGGCGGTCGACGTCAACACCTCGTTCGTCGTCGCTCTCGAGGACTATCAGCAGACCACAGAGTACAAGATGGCGGAGCAGCTGAGCATCCCGCTTCTGCGGGAGATCGACGTGCTCGAGTTCATCGGGTACTGATCCGGGATCGCCCTCCGGGTCCGGTCTGAGAGACGGACACGCGGTTCCGGCCGCCTCGGGGAACCTCCGGGCGGCGCTTTCGGCAGGCGCCAGGGGCTCTGCGGGAGCCATGCGGACCGCTCGGCCGCTCCAGCGACCGTCAGCCGAGGCTCCCGCCGGACGCACCGCTCTTCGTCCGCTCGCGCGGTCATCCGCGGGTGTGCCTTCCCCGCCCCGGCTTTGCTCTTCGGACGGTGCGGCATCCGTGCTGCCCCTGCGCTCCATGGCAAGCGTGGCTCCTGACCCGGAAGGCAGAAGGCATTGCCGCCGCCGGGATGCCCCTGTACAATCTGGCTTCGAGATGTCGTGACCTCCTGTCTGGTCGTCCGGCCGGGCCATGTGCCGGACGGCTGCCGCGGGGAGCGGAGCCATGGCCCGCGCCAGAGCCCTGGGCGGGTGCGGCTTCGCCGAGCCTCCGCGGCAAACGCCCTCTCCGTCGAGCGTTTCGCCGAGGCGGCGCGGGGATCGTTCACCAGGATCCTTGGCTGAGCCGCGATGCGCGGAGCCGGTTCCGCGGATCACGGCGGCTCTGCCGCGCTTCGTTCGGCGGATCCCGGATCCAGGCCGCTGGATCCCCCCCAGGCGGGTACCCCGCTGGTGGATGGATACCTCCGAAGCCGCTGGGTGGCGTGCGCCGGCTGGTCGTCTCCGGCGACGATCGAGAGGAGTCGTCATGCGTGAAGTCCGGATGACTTTCGGGGAGCACCTCGAGGAACTGCGCAAGCGGGTTCTCATCTCCCTGATCTACGTCTTCATCGGCATCATCATCTCCTTCTTCTACGGGAACGAGCTGCTCCAGCTCGCCCTCCAGCCGCACGAGAAGGCGTTTGAGGGCGCGCAGCGCAATCGTCTGATCGCGAGGATGGAGAAGGTGATGGAGGGTCTGGGGCCGCTGATGACCTCCGAGCCGTACGAGGCGACCGCTGCATCGGGGAAGAAGCTCGTCGAGGGCGACATCCGGTGGGAGGAGCTTTTCATCGGCGATGTTCTCCGACAGCGACTCGAGGAAGCGGTATCGGAGCCTTTCAGCGCGCCTCTCACGGAGACCATCGACGCGCTGGGCTCCATCGCGGCCGAGGACCGGGAGCGGCTCAAGTCCGCGTTCCGGGAGCTCGGGACGCACCTGGGGATCGCCCTCGTCCGCGAGATCGCCACGACCGTCGATTTCGAGGGAGCTGCCAGCATACCCCGGCGATTCGAGAGCTACCGCGAGCGGCTCGAGAGGCTGAGGCAATCAGAGACCGGGAGCACTCTGAAGCGATCCATAGGATGGGGGCGCGACCTCGCTCCGCTCATCGAGAAGGTCGAGGAGTTCTGCAGTTTCCTCCAGTGGCAGAAGAAGCAGGCCCTGCGCGGCGCTGCGACGTTCGATGACCTCAAGGCCTCGGCCAAGAGCTCCGCTCTGGCCCATGGCCTGGACGAGTCCCTGAACGTGCTGGAGAAGGCCTCCCAGGTTCTCGAGCAGCCGGAGTCGCGCCGGATCATGGTGATCGATTACACCGAGCATTTCATGGCGTACCTGAAGGTCGCGATGATCTTCGGGCTCTTCTTTTCGGTGCCCTTCGTCCTCTACGAGATGTGGAAGTTCGTGGGCGCGGGACTGCACCTTCACGAGCAGCGCTACGTCGTCACCTTCATGCCCTTTTCGCTCGCTCTCTTCGCGGCCGGCGCCATCTTCGGCTACAAGATCATGATTCCGGTGGGCCTCGAGTTCCTCGCGAGCTGGGGGGATACCGACGTCGAGCTCAACTTCGTCCTCGGCAACTATGTGGGGCTTTTCTTGACCCTGACGCTCGTGCTAGGCCTCATCTTCCAGACTCCCTTGCTGATGGTGTTTCTCAACAAGGTGGGGATCGTCGATGTTGCCTTCTACCGCCGCACGCGGCGCATCGCGGTCTTCCTCGGTGTCTGCCTGGCGGTCATCCTCACGCCGCCCGATCCCGTCAGCTGGTCTCTCATGGCGGCTCCCATGATCATCCTCTACGAGATCGGCATCATCGTCTGCCGGATCCTCTCCCGGAGCAAGAAGGAGATCCAGAGTTGAAGCTAGGCATACTGGGCCTTCCCGGATCGGGAAAGTCGACGTTGTTCGATCTGCTCACCGAATGCTTCGAGGGGCCGGACTTCTCCCACGCTCCCAACAAGCCGCGCGTGCGGAGCGTGAAGGTTCGCGACAGCAGGCTGGAGCGGCTGCGCGACGACTACAAGCCCCACAAGTTCACGCCGGCGTCCTTCGAGCTGTACGATTTTCCTGCGCGCGCGAAGGAGGGGAGCCGGACGGGCCTGGCTGATCTCCTGGCTCCGGCGCGCGAGCTGGACACCCTGTTCCTCGTCATCCGCGGCTTCCAGGTCCCCGGAGGTCCGCCGCCCGCGATCGAAGCGGATGTCGAGGAGATCCTGGGCGAGCTGGTCCTGGCGGACCTCGTCGTCGTGGAGAAGCGGCTGGAGCGTCTCGAGGAGAAGAGCCACAAGGCGAACTACACGGACGCAGACCGCCGAGAGCGCGAGCTGCTCGGTACGGTCCTGAAACGACTGGAGGCCGAGGAGCGTCTCTCCGGCGCAGACCTCTCCTCCGACGAGTGGAAGAGCTTGGGAGGCTTCGGCTTCCTGAGCGCGAAGCCGCTGGTCGTCGCGCTCAGCGCGGGCGAGAGCCTCGAAGGCCTGCCGGTCGAAGCCGTGCGGGAGAAGACCGGCTCCGAAGTCGTGGCGACGTGTGCACGCAACGAGCTCGAGATCCTGCAGCTCCCCGAGGATGAGCAGGCGGTCTTCCGCGAGGAGTACGACATCCACGAGCCGACTCGCGACCGCCTCGTCGCAGAGGGGTACCGCGCCGCGGGCCGCATCAGCTTCTTCACGGCGGGGGAGAAGGAGGTGCGGGCCTGGACGATCACGCAGGGGATGACGGCCCTCGAGGCCGCCGGCACGGTCCACACCGACATGGCGCGGGGCTTCATCCGGGCGGAGACGGTCAGCTTCCGCGATTACCTGGAGTGCGGCAGCGTCAAGAAGGCCCGGGAGAAGGGGCTCCTCCGCCTGGAAGGCAAGGAGTACGTCGTTCAGGACGCCGACATCCTCGAGTTTCGCTTCTCGGTCTGACCGGTCTGCCGCGGCGGCACGGAGGCCGCTGGCCGGGGACGTCCCTCCCGCGCCGAGCGCGCGCGACGCAGTGTGGGCTGGTCCGGGCGCGGCAGAGCATCACGGACGGAGCCGCGCTGCGAGCGGGCGCCGGCGCCGGAGCACTGAACTCGGCGCGAGGTCGGCGCTTGGGCACGCCTTCGAGACGGAGGCCATCGGGATCCGCGCGGGTGATTTGACAGGTCTGCTCCGGTGCTGGATTCTCTATGTAGCGGGCTCTCAGCGGATCGCGCCCAGCGGAGGTGCGAATTCCAGGCTCGAGGCGCGCCTTCCGTCCGGTAATCCGGGAGGGGTGGGGCGCCGGGAGCCTACAGAACCGGCGGCCTGCGGCCGATGGATGGATCCAGGGGCTCTCCACTTCGGAGCCGGCCGCACCGCCACTCATCCGACGATCCAAGAAGGGAATTGACCGCCATGGGACTTCAGCCTGCAAGAATCTTCGTTCTGTTCGCCTGGATCCTCGCGGGCGCGACCGGCCTGGCGCGGGCGGACACCGTCTATCTGAAGAACGGCTCCTGGATCGACGGGATCGTCAAGACCCGGAGCAGCTCAGCGATCCAGGTCGAGATCGGCGAGATCGGCAGGATCGAGATCCCCCTCGAGGATGTCTACGAGATCGAGAAGAACAGCCGGACGGGGAGCACTCTCAGCGTGCCGGTGGAGGGGCGGAAGCTGGGCGTCGAGGTGAAGAGCGGCAAGGCCGCAACGCCTTCGGACGCCTCGCAGCCGGTCGCGACGCTCCGCTCTCTGCCGGCGGCCGCCAGCGGCGAGGAGATGTCGACTGCGCCCGCGGACAAGGAGCCGAGAGCCGGGGACCAGCCGGCCGGATCCGTCGTCGACGAAGCTGCCCAGGACATCGATCCATCGCTCAAGAAGCGGATCGAGCAGTTGGTGGAAGATCTCTGCCGGCAGAAGTCGAAGTACCGCGTGCGAGCCGAGAGGCAGCTCAAGGCTGTCGGCCCGGCGGCCATCCCCTTCCTGCAGCCGCTCGCCTCTCACGAGTCGGATCTCGTACGCGTCGCCGTCTTCAAGCTGTTCTTCGCGATGGGCGATGAGGATGTGATCGATCCGTCCATCGAGGCTCTGACCGATTCCAACGAGTACGTGCGCGACTTCGCCCACAAGGCGCTCCAGCGCATCACCGAGGAAGACTTCGGGTACCGTCCCTTCGCCAACCCCAGCCGTCGCGAGCAGGGAAAGAGGAAGTGGCGCCGCTGGTGGGACGAGGAGCAGAAGCAGATGGGCGATCTGAAGACGAAGGCGTCCGAGAAGAAAGAGCCGAGCGAAGCAGCGCCGGGCGAGACGGCCAAGACTCTGGCCGCAGAAGCGAGCGAGGGAGCCGACTCTCGCTAGCGGCGGCGGAGTCGGGTCTTTGCCGCTGCCGCTGCAGTGCCCAGCGAGCGGACAGCATCGATCACGCCCGCAGGCTCGTCTCCGAGACCAATAAGCAAAACAAATAACCTCGTCAGTTGCGAGCGTCGTTCTGAAAGCAAGGGACGGCAAGCGCTTCAAGAAACCGAGCCGCAGGCGGAGCATCGCTTGCGGCTTTTTTTTTCGGCATTGACACCACGGGACCGCTTTGCTACGATCCCCGCCGTTCGGTTTCAAGCTGAGACAATGGCCGACCGGGGAAGGTGCCCCACCGCCTGGGTCTTCGATGCCCGCCCGCGAGAACGGGAGTTCATCGAAGGGTGAAAGGGCGAGGAAGGGTGGAAAACAGCAGGTTCCACGGGGGTAAAGTTTCTCCACGAACGGCAGATTCCACGAGGCTGTTCAGCGCGAGGCTGGGAGTATGTCTTGATTTCTTGACGTTTCAAGAGAAAACACGTGTCGGGGAATGATGGAGGCGGACGGATCGGGAGAGGCGGGGGCGTGTCGTCTTGAAGAAGGTCGGTGGTTTCCGCGGTGACCGAGACGCGTCCCGAATCGGTGGTCGAGCCGTTGGGAAGGAGTGGAGGGCAAGCAGCTCATGGTCCCCGCCTCTTCAGGATGCGGCGTCTCCATCTTTCCCGGCGGCTGACTGGGACGCCGGCGGAGAGAGACCTCCCGGCGGGTAAGCGATAGCGGAGGGTGCTCGGGTGTGGGGCGCGCGGGCCGCGGAGATGTTCGCTGGCTGCCGCGGTGAAGAGAAGTCTGAAAAGAACGGGAAGAGAGAAGAGGTGAAGAGTGATGAGTTGACCGCCCCGGCCGGGCTGCGCGCTCGAGAGGGGTAGCCGTTTCGGTGGTGGCGCTGGTCTTCTCGCGGCCCGGCGGGGCCGGGGACCCGCGCTCTGGTGGTGGAAACAGCGCGAATGGCCGAGCTGCATCTTGAGCAGTGGGAGTGCGCACTCGACAAGATGCGGGAAGAGTTCGGCGACCAGCACTTCGATCGCTGGATCTCGCTGCTTTCCGTCCGACGGGTGAGCGATCTCGAGATCGAGCTGGGAGCGCCCAATCACTTCGTCCTCGACTGGGTGCGCCAGCGGTTCATGGAGCGCATGACGGGGATCTGCCGCCGCGTGATCGGGCGCGACGTGATGCTGAACATCGTCGTCGACCCGCAGCTCTACCAGAATCACCGCCGGCAGCAGGAGATCTACGGCCTGGGACGTAGGCGCGTCGATGCCCCTGTCGCCGCCGCATCGCTGCAGCGATGCGCGGCCGCCGTGCATGCCGCCGCCAGCGCGCCAAGCGTGCTGGCGGAGCGCTTCGATGAGACGGGTGCGGTGCCGGCGTGCGACCTCTCGATCGAGAGCTTCGTCTCCGGAACCTCGAACGGCCATGCCTTCGGAGCGGCGCTCTGCGTGCTGGAGAACGCGGGGGGACTCTACAATCCGCTCTTCGTGCACGGCTCGACGGGGGTCGGCAAGACGCACCTTCTCAAGGGGCTCTACCACGCCTTCCGGACGGGGCGCGAGATCATCCGGCCCGGCGATGGCGCTGGATCCGACGGCGGTGACGCGGCGCTCCCTGACGGAGGACAGCCGCGGCCCCGCGCACCCGTCGAGGCGCGATACGTGACGGCGGAGCAGTTCTTCAACCATTTCTCGGCGAGCATGCAGGACCGCCGGCCCCACAAGTTCCGGCAGCAGTACCGCGCCTTCGATGTCCTGATCGTCGACGACATCCAGCAGCTCGCGACCAAGAAGAAGACTCAGATCGAGTTCCTGCACACGTTCGATGCGCTGGTGCATTCGGGACGGCAGGTGGTCGTGTCGGCGAACGCGGCCCCGGGGCAGCTCACCGACCTGGATCCGAGCCTCATCAGCCGGTTCCTCGGGGGGCTCGTCGTCCGCATGGACAGGCCGGACTACGCGACGCGGCTGAAGATCCTCCAGGGGCGGGCGCGCCGCATCGGCAGCCGCCTGAGCGAGAGCGTCCTCGAGCTGGTGGCGGAGTCGCTCCGGGGAAGCGGCCATGAGCTGATCGGCGCTCTGATGCAGCTCGACGTCGAGGCCCGGGTCAGCGGCCGGCCGCTGGACATCGAGGCGGCGCGGCGGACGCTCTCGGAGCGATGGCTGGACCAGCGGCGTCGCATCACCATCGAGAAGGTCCAGGAGTGCGTCGCCCGTCATTACGGGCTGGATCCCGAGATCCTCGTCTCACGGTCGCGCGACCGGGACCACTCGCGGGCCCGGCAGGTCGCCATGTACCTGGCGCTGCGCTGTACCGGCCTCTCTCTGGCGGCCATCGGCAGGTATTTCGGCAGACGGAGTCACTCCACGGTAAAATGCTCCGAGAAGAGGATCATGAAGCTGCTGGACTCCGCGAGCTCGCAGCTCGTCCAGGATGTGCAGGCGATTCACGAGCTGCTGGAGTCCGACTGAAACGGGGGCGCTGGCCCCGCGCGGAAGCCGGCGCTCCGCGGAGGCCGATGAGCATTGCAGAGCGGTAGCACGGGGTCCCATCCGAGGTGGACGGGCGAGACACTGCTCCAGTTCCTGCCGGGAGTCGGGCCGGCCCGGGCCGAGCTTCTCAAGCGGCTCGAGCTGGCGACCGTCCGCGATCTCCTGCGCCATTTTCCCCGCCGGTACGAAGATCGCCGCTGCCTGGTGCCCGCCGGGGCCGCGCAGCCGGGACAGACGGTGGTCGTGGCCGGCGTCCTCGATCGCTGGCAGGCGCGGGACCTGGGGGGCGGCCGCCACATGCTCCGCGGCGTCCTGCGGGACGCGACGGGCAGCATGGAGCTCGTCTGGTTCAACCAGCCCTACATCGCGGAGTGGGTGCGGCCCGGCGACTTCCTCCACGCCTACGGCACGGTCAAGCAGCGCGCGCGGCGGCTTCAGATCGTCGCTCCCGAGTTCGAGGTGGACACCGGAACGGACGATCTCGAGGGAGAGCCCTCTCTGCATCTGCGGCGCATCGTCCCGATCTATGACCTCACCCGCGGCCTGCACCAGCGCTTTCTCCGCCGGCTCGTCCATCGCTGTCTCGAAGCCGACCTGGAGTGGGAGCCGGCGCCGCACGATCTTTTCCATCCCGCCGGACCGTCCCTGGCGGATGCCTTTCGCGCGATCCACTTCCCTCCCCGGATGGAGGACGCCGAGGCGGCTCGGAAGCGCTTTGTCTTCGACGAGTTCTTCCTTTTCGCGAGCCGCCTCCGCTTCCGCCGCCAGACGTTCCGCGCCGAGGGGCGGCTCCGCTTCGAGACGACCGCTGAGCTGGACTGCAAGATCCGCTCGATCTTCCCTTTCGAGCTCACGGCCGAGCAGAACCGCGTCGTCGAGGAGATCGTATGCGACCTGCGCGGCCCCGCGCCGATGTACCGCCTCCTGCAGGGAGACGTCGGCACGGGGAAGACGGCCATCGCGCTCTACGCGATGCTCGTCGCCATCCGGAGCGGCTGCCAGGCGGCGCTGATGGCTCCTACGGAAGTGCTGGTCGAGCAGCACCTCCGGACGGTGGCCGGCTGCCTCCGGGATCATCCGGTTCGCGTGGAGCGGATCACGGGCTCGCTGCCGGCGTCGCGCCGCCGTAGCATCCTCTCGGATCTCGCCGCGGGACGCATCCACATCGCCATCGGCACGCACGCGCTGATGCAGGACTCCGTCCGGTTCCGGCGGCTGGGGCTGGCGGTGGTCGACGAGCAGCACCGCTTCGGCGTCCGCGAGCGGCAGCGGCTCCGGCTGAAGGGGGAGCAGCCGCACCTTCTGGTGATGACCGCAACTCCCATCCCGCGCTCCCTCTGCCTCACGTGCTACGGGGATCTGGACCTCTCCCTGCTGAGGCAGCGGCCCTGCGGGCGTCTCCCGGTGGCGACGCGGCTCGTGTCGTCGGCGCAGAGGTCCTCCGCCCTGGAGTTCGTCCGCGCCCAGGTCCGCAAGGGGCGGCAGGCGTACTTCGTCTACCCTCTGATCGAGGAGTCCGAGTCGCTCTCGCTTCCGGCGGCCGTCGAGGGGCACCGGCGCCTCTCGACCGAGGTCTTTCCCGAGTTCTCCGTGGGGCTGATCCACGGCAAGCTTCCCCCCGGCGAGAAGGAGGAGCAGCTGGGACGCTTCCGCGAAGCCCGGTGCCAGATCCTCGTCGCCACCGTGGTCGTCGAGGTGGGCATCGATGTCCCGAACGCGACGGTCCTCGTCATCGAGGATGCCTCCCGCTTCGGTCTGGCCCAGCTGCACCAGCTCCGGGGGCGGGTCGGAAGGGGAGCGCACCGCGGCTACTGCCTGGTCGGCGCCGGCGAGGCGAGGGGAGAGGTCCTGCGGCGGCTCCGCGCCTTCGCGCGGATCTCCGACGGCTTCGAGCTGGCCGAGGCGGATCTCCAGATCCGCGGGCCGGGGGACTACCTCGGCCTGCGCCAGTCCGGCCGCCCGTCCAGGTCGCTCGGCCACCCTCTGGAGGACCTCGAGGAGTTTCTCACGGTGAGACGGCTGGCGGACGAGTTCTGGGCGTCTGCCGAACACCTGGCGTACCGGTCGCGCTGGGGGCTTCAGGAGAGCGACGGCGGCGAGGAGGAGTTCCTCGGCCTCGACTGATCCCCGGCGCGCTGGGGTCGGGCACCGTGCCTCGGGCGCCGCGCGGCGGCGGGCTCCGAGGCGCGGAACTCCTTGCCGCGCGGGCTTTGGGTCTTGGTGGCTCCAGATCGGTATGATAAGATTATCGGCGTTTCCGGAAGCGGCTCCGAGCTCGAGGAGTTCCTCGCCAGGGCCCTTGCGACGACGGTCGACGGAGCGCCGTGCGCGGAGAGCGGCCGGCGCCGCGGAGCCGTGAGGCGAGGCCGCCGGGCGGCGGGGAGGCTTTCGGAGTCTGGAGGCCGGAAGGTCTGGTCGCCGGTGCGGGATCGAAGCCCAGAGATTCGCTGGAAGAACGAGGTCTTGAAGATGCGTCAGAAGCTCAACTCGGTTCTCATGGGTGCGGCGGTGGTTCTGCTCGCCCTGAACGCCGTCCTCCTCTATCAGAGCCGCGCGCCGCTCCTCCCGGCCCACGGCCAGGACAGCGAGATTCTGATGGCCGCGTCCAACACGCAGAACGAGGCCTTCTGCTTCATCTACAACAAGCAGATCAGGAAGCTGGTCTGCTACATGGCGCGGACGAGCGGAGGGCTGGATCTGAAAGGCATCCGCAACTGCGAGTACGACTTCCCGGATCAGATCTCGGAGTATCCGCGCAATCCCAGGGAGACAGCCGTCAGCAAGATGCGAGACCTGGCCAAGAAGCTCGCCGAGCAGGAAAAGGACAAGAAGTAGCGCTCGACGGCCGCCCTGGCGACCTATCGTGACAGCGCGTGCCGCGAGCACGAGCGCGGGCTGCGGAGGGCGATCTCCTTCGAGCTGATGCAGGGACCGATTACGGAATGAGGATATGAGGCAAGGCAGCCCGCAGCGGCAGAGCAGGATGTTCTGCGCGGGCGGGTTTCACCTTCGAGGAGACAACTGTGAGCGATAGCAACCGCATGACATTCGAGGAGGCCTGCCAAGAGCTGGGGATCAGCGAAGCGGAGCTCGAGCAACTGGTGGCCGACGGGGCCATCGCCAGCGTCAAGGACGGCGATTCCCTTTTCTTCAAGAGAGATGTCATCCGCAACTACAAGAAGCAGCAGGATGCCGAGCCGTCGATCCTGCTCTCCGACGACGAGATCAACCTGCTCGACGATGACGTGATCGATTTCGGGATCGAGGAGCCGGCGCCCGCCGCGGTCTCGGATCAGGGTCCGACGACGGACCTCTCGGAGGGTGACGATCTCGACCTCTCGGTGGCCGCGGCAGGCTCCGACACCGAGGATACGGTCCTCAATCTGGAGAGCGTGCTGGACGACGACGCCGAAGGCACCACGCCGCTCGGCGAGGAAGCCGGGCTGCTGGAGGAGAGCGGTGGAGGACTGGGCGAGGACACCCTCCTCGACACCGACATCCTCGACCTCGGCGACGAGGAGACCGACACGTTCGATCTGGACACCGCCGAGGAGCCGGTCCTCGATCGCGTCGAGGACGTGACCTTGCTCAGGGGGCCCGGGGCGCGCGTCATGCAGATGAAGCGCAAGAAGAGCCACGCGGCCTGGACGGCGCTGCTCGCGATCGCGGCCTTGCTCTTCTTCCTGCCGCTCAGCGTGCTCTTCTCGATGGCCTACCTCGAGACGTTCTCGGGGGAGATGCTGAGCGAGAGGATGAGCTCCTTTCAGTGGATCGAGAAGTACGGAGAGCCGTTCGCCGGCATCGTCAAGCCGCTGGCGGATCTGGTGCGGACCATCGCCGGCGGTTGACCGCCGGCGGAGGGATCTCGGAGGATCCCCGCGAGGTCGCGCGGGGAAGGGCGGCGCGAGGCGCTTCATGCTCCTCGCGCCGTTGGCATCGGGGGCAGATGCCAGAGCGGAGGAGCGGCGTGCGGCTCCGGTTTCCGCGCGAGTCCTGCAGCCGCCAGATGTCGCGCCGGGCGTGCCTGCGCTCCAGCGCCTTCTGCGCCTTGCGGGCGAGGCGTTGCCCGCAGCTCGCCGGCTTGGCGAGCCGCTGGCTCGACGCACCGCGCGGAGCCGGACAGGGGGATAAGGACGGGCGCGGGGGCCTGCATCGGTCCGGGCTGGGCGCGGGCTCGGTGTGCTGGCATCTCGCCCCCTGCGACGGAGGGAGTCCCTGCGTCGGGTGCATCCGCATTTCCGGGAAAAGGGC
>JAFGKN010000424.1 GCA_016928605.1 Planctomycetota bacterium
ACCGCCGCGACTCGTGGAGCAGGCGCCGGAAGATCTCCGCGACCTCTCCGGCGGTCAGCGCGATCGGGTGGTCGAAGCCCTGCGGCTGGACGGCTCCATCGCGCTCCTCGTGCTCGACGTAGACGAAGGCTCCGCTGCGGGCGTGCACCACGCGCTTCTTCCAGGGCGACGCGCACCCGGCGGCCAGCAGGCAGAGAGCGGCCGACATCGCGAGGCGGCGCGTGGGGGACATGGCGGCTTGCTCCTCGATCGGAGATGTCTCGTGGGCCGGCGGTCCGCGCGGTGGGCGGCCGGAGGCGGAGCCGAGGATACGGTGGGGGAGAGGCCTCGGCAAGGGGGGAGCCGCGGTTGCCTTTTCGCTCCCCAGGCAGTAGTTGTAGAGACTCGCGCCTCGAAACGAGTGGATCCAGAGCACCGATGGCAAGATCGCATCACCTCTCGCGCCGGCAGTTCCTCGCGCACTCCGCATCCCTCGCGGGAGCATCGCTGGGACTGCCCGCGACCCGCTCCGGCAGGGCGGAGGAGCGCCGGGGGCCGGCTCGGCTCGGCTTCATCGGGCTGGGCGACCGCGGGCGGCACCTCCTGAAGGCATCCCTCGACCTGCCGGAGGCGGCGGTGGGCGCGGTCTGCGACGTGCACCCGCAGCGGCTCAAGAAGGGGCTCGAGATCGCGCGCGCGTCGCAGCCGCGGGGATACACCAGCGACCGGGCCCTCCTCGAGGATCCCGCGATCGATGCCGTCGTGATTGCCACGCCGGTCTTCCTCCACGCCGAGCAGACGGTGGCGGCTCTGGAGAGCGGAAAGCACGTCTACTGCGAGAAGCCGATGGGCATCGATCCTCGGGAGTGCGAGCGCGTGCTGGCGGCCTGCCGGCAGGCCGAGGAGCGCGGGCAGATCTACCAGATCGGGCTGCAGCGCCGGTACCATCCGCGCTACCGGGAGAGCGTGCGATTCCTCCGCAGCGGCGAGCCGGGCGCAGTGCGCTTCATCCGGGCGCAGTGGCACGCCGTGAGCACGCCGCGCAGGGACAAGCCGTGGCTCTTCCGCCGCGAGAAGTCCGGAGACATCGTACTCGAGCAGGCGTGCCACCAGTTCGACATCTTCAACTGGGTCTTCGGAGCGCATCCGCTGCGGGCGGCGGGCATGGGGGGCGCGCACGGCGTGCGCGAGGGCGCGCCCGGCTGCGATGTGCTCGACCACTACGGCGTGATCCTCGAGTATCCGGCGGGCGCGAAGGCCTTCCTCTCCCACCTCAACTACTCGATCCCGGAGCGGCGCTTCGCCGGCATCTACGAGCTGGCCTTCTGCGAGAGGACGGGCGTCGATCTGGCGAACGCTCTCACCTGGACGGCCGCCGGCCAGACGCGAGAGCTCTGCAGCGAGGGAGGCAGCGACACGGCTCGCGCGCTCGCGTCGTTCGCGGGCTGCCTGGTCCGCGGCGTGCGGCCGGACGCCGGAGCGGACGCCGGATACGAGGCGTCGATGGCCGCCATCCTCGCTCGCTCCGCGCTGGAGCGGGGGACCGCTGTCGAGTGGGGAGAGGTCGCCTCGGCCTGAGGGAGGTGGCGATGCGCATCACGAGGGTCTACACGCGCTCCGGCGATGACGGATCCACGCGGCTCGGCGGCGGAGGCAAGGTCTCGAAGGACTCTCGGCGCACCGAGGCGTACGGGACGGTGGACGAGCTCAACTCGTGCGTCGGGTGGGCGCTCGCGGGCGATCTCGACCGGGATGTCCGCGAGGAGCTGCGGAGGATCCAGAACGACCTCTTCCACCTGGGCGCCGATCTCTGCCTCCGCGAGGAGGAGAAGAAGGACCGGGACGTCCCTCGCATCGAGGCGCGCCACGTCGAGAGGCTCGAGCGCTTCATCGACCGGCTGCAGCCCGGGCTCGGCCCCCTGGAGGAGTTCATCCTGCCCGGCGGCGCGCCGGCGGCCGCAGCGCTCCACCTCGCGAGAGCCGTCTGCCGCCGCGCGGAGCGGACCGCGGTCGCGCTCTCGAGCGCCGAGGAGATCGGCGCAGTCGTGATCCCCTACCTCAACCGCCTCTCGGACGCACTCTTCGTGATGGCCCGCCGCGAGAACCAGCGGTGCGGCGAGCCCGAGCCGCGCTGGGAGAAGGACGCTTGAGCCCGGACGCTGCGGCGCGCGAGGCGCTCAACGGCGAAGGCGCTCGACGTCGCGGCCGAAGCGCTCGTAGCGGTCGCGGTCGATGACCTCCGCGATGCCCCGCGCCCGCCCCACCGCCATGCACCCCTCGGCGTCCATCACCAGCTCCACGGGGTCGTGACCCGGAGCGTACCAGCGCCGGCTCGGCTCCACGTCCGAGGGGAAGACGAAGGCGGGGTACGCGGCGAGTGCGATGATCGCCTGGGCGCCGATGCCCGACTCCGGCATGGTCCCTCCCCAGAGCTTCACGCCGCTGCGCGCGGCGAGGCGGTAGACGTCGATGGCCTCGCAGAGGCCGCCGAGCCGCTGCACCTTGACGTTCCAGATGCGGGAGGCCTCGAGCTCGAGCGCCTGCGCCCCCGCGCGGGCCGAGGTGAGCGACTCGTCCAGGCAGATCGGCGTGCGGATCGCGCGCGCCAGCTTCGCGTGGTCGAGAAGGTCACGGTGGTGGAGCGGCTGTTCGTGGAAGAGGAGGCCGAAGTCATCCAGCCTCCGGAGGACGTCGAGATCGCGATCGAGGCGAAACGAGGCGTTCGCGTCGGTCCAGAGGGGAAAACGGTCGCCGCAAGCCCTCCGCGCGGCGCGGCAGGGCTCGACATCCCACCCGGGCCGGATCTTGATCTTCACCCGGCGGTAGCCCTCCGCGGCGTGCTCCGCGATCCAGCGCTCGAGGGTCGAGGGGCTCTCGTCGTCCGGGATGCCGACGGCCACCCCGCAAGCTATCCGGTCGCGCGGCTCGAGCTCATCATGCGGCAGACCGAGCCGCGCGAGCCTCCCTCCGATGGCCTCGATGAGCGAGCAGCCGCTGCGGGCGCAGCAGAGATCCCAGTAGGCGGTCTCGAGGCCCGCCCGCGCGAACGG
>JAFGKN010000425.1 GCA_016928605.1 Planctomycetota bacterium
CCGAGCCGGAGACCGGGTCCGAGGCCGAATCCGAGACCGCGCTCCCGCTCCCGAGACCGACACCTACACTGCCCGGTGACCACCTGCGTTGCAGGCTGCCGCTCCGCGGGGTGAGGACTGCGCCGTGGGGGAGGATTCAGCCCTGGTAGATCTCGTCCATCATCTCCGCGAAGTCCTCGAACCGCAGCGCCAGGGGGCCGTCGCTCAGCGCCTTCTCCGGCTCGGGGTGGATCTCGACCATCATGCCGTGGGGCCCCACGGCATGAGCCGCCAGCGCCAGAGGAACGACGAGGTCCCGCTGCCCGGCGGCGTGGGATGGGTCCACGATGACGGGGAGATGGCTCCGCTTCTTGATGATCGGGATCGCCCCGAGGTCGAGCGTGTTGCGCGTCACCGTCTCGAACGTCCGGATGCCGCGCTCGCACAGGATCACCTGGTGATTCCCCCGCGCGAAGATGTACTCCGCCGCGTCCAGGAACTCGTCCAGCGAGGCGGTGGTCCCGCGCTTGAGGATCACCGGACGGTTCACCTTGGCCAGCTCTCCGAGGAGGCCGTAGTTCTGCATGTTCCGGGCGCCGACGAGCAGGACATCGGCGAGCTCCGCCACCGCCACGACGTCGGCCGGAGAGAGGACCTCCGTGACGACGGGCAGGTCGTACTCACGGCCCGCGCGGACGAGCAGCTCCAGGCCCTCGAATCCCAGGCCCTGGAAGCTCCGGGGGGATGTCCGGGGCTTGAAGCAGCCTCCGCGCAGCATCTTCCCACCGCACTCCTTCACCTGGCGGGCGCAGAGACGGACCTGTTCCTCGGACTCGACGGAGCAGGGGCCGGCGATCACGACGAACTCGGCTCCGCCGATCTCCGCTCCCCGGATCCGGAGGACCGTGCTCTCGGCTTTCGTCGAGCGATCGATCAGGCGGGCTTCCTCCGCCTGATCCCCGCCCTTCTCCTCGGAGCGCAAGGCGGACACCGCGGCGGCCGGAGGCTCTTCCTCGCCGACGGCGCGCGGCGAGCTGCGGGGGCGCTGGTGAGCGATCGCCTGGGCCGAGGGCGGCGTTTTCTGGCGGCTCTCCATCGGGTAGCAGCCGAGGATCTTGAGGAACGTCGTGGAGCCGCGCAGGCCGGCGAGGGTCTTCTGCACCCGATCTTCCTCGAGGTTACCCTCGAAATCGATGTAGAAGAGGTACTCGAACGGCGAGCCCGGCTTGGGCCGCGCGTCGAGCTTCGTCAGGTTGATGCCTTGGCGGTAGAACGCGTCGAGGGCCTTGTTCAGGGCGCCCGGCTGGTGGGCGGTGGCCATGATGATCGAGGTCTTGCAGGGGATCCGGTAATCGACCCGGATCGGCTTGCGAGCGGCGACGATGAAGCGGGTGTAGTTCTCCGGCTGGTCGGCGAGCTTGCGCTGGATGACCTTGAGGCCGTAGAGCTTTCCGGCCTCCTCGCTGGCGATCGCTGCCTGCGTGGGATCGCCATCCTCTTTCACCTTCCTCACGGCCATCGCCGTGTCCACGTAGAACTCCTGGCGGCATTCGCGGAGCTGGGAGAGAAAGCGAGTGCATTGGGCCAGCGCCTGGGGGTGGGAGAGCACCCTCCGGATGAGCGAGATGGGGACCTCCTCGCAGGCGAGGAGGCAGTGGTCGACCTGGAAGATCACCTCGCCGACGACCTGCAGCTTCGTCCGGCTCAGCAGGTCGTAGACCTCGTTGATGTTGCCGGCCGTCGTGTTCTCCACCGGCAGGAGCCCGTAATCGGCGATGTTCTCCTCGACGACATCGACGACCTCCGCGAACGTCGGATAACCGTAGTAGGAGACGTCGCCGGCGTTGCTCGCGAAGAACCTCTTCGCGGCGAGCTGGCTGTAGGCGCCCTCGATGCCCTGGTACGCGACGCGCAGGAGGCGCGCCTCCTCCCGGTTCAGGCCCTGCTGCAGGACCAGCTCCTGGGCGCGCACGGAGTCATCGAGAATCTCGTGGAAGACGCGCGTGACGAAGTGGGCGTCCAGGCCGTGGCTGCGCCCTTCATCGATGCGCTGGGCGAGGAGGTCCTCCTCCCTCCTTGCGTCCCTCAGGAGCATGCCCTGGCTCTTCTTCAGGTCGATCACGTCGCGGGCGACGCTCCGCCGCTCCGAGAGGAGCTTGAGGATCTGCGCATCGATGGAGTTGATCCGGTCTCTCAGTACGTCGATTTCCATGACATCGTCAGCCGGCGGCCGCTGCCGATCGAGCGCCGGGTGCCTCGTGGGCCGCTTCCTTGCCGGGACTCATACCTCGACGATCCAGCCGAACGGATCGTCCCTCTCTCCGAGCTGGATGGAGCGGAGGATCTCGAGGATCTCCTGCCTGGCATCCTGGGCTTTCAAAACGATCTTCCGGTCGCGGTAGACGATTTCCCGCACGCTCAGGAGTGTCCAGGCGGTTCCCGTGCAGAACATCTCCACCCCCTCCGCGATCACTTCATCGATGCTCAGGGCCCGCTCCTGGACATCGATACCGAGGAGGTCGCGCGCGATCCGGATCGTCGAGTCCCTCGTGATGCCCGGAAGGATCTGGTCATCCAGCGGAGGGGTCACCAGGGCTCCAGTCCGCAGGCGGACGAAAGCGTTGGATCCGCTCGTCTCCGTGAGGTACTTCACGTGCCGCGAGTCGAGGTAGAGGACGTCGTCGAATCCCTCCTTCTTCCAGCGGTTCGCGACGTAGATCGCTCCGGCGTAGTTGCCCATGGTCTTGGCCGCTCCGGTGCCGCCCGGGGCGGTACGGCCCTGCTCGAGCACCTTCAACCGGACTCCCTGCTGCGCTCCCCCGCGGAAGTAGTTGCCGACGGGGCTGCCGAAGATGGTCACGAGGAATCTGGTGCAGGAGCCCAGGCCGAGCTTCGGCTCGACCGCGTGCTCGAGGGGGCGCACGTAGAAGGATCCGTACTGCGCCGGCGGGACGAAGCGGAGGTTGCTGCGGACCACCTGGCGGACGGCGCCGACGAACTGATCCGCGGGAAACGGCTCCATCAGGAGGCGCTCCGCGGACTTCCTGAAGCGCTGGGCGTTGCCGTCGGGACGGAACAGGAGGATGCGATCTCCCGCCACGCGCTGGGCCTTGAGGCCCTCGAAGATGCCGATGCCGTACGACATGAACGCCGCGGCGGGGGAGACGGTGATGTCGGAGAAGGGGACCATCTTCCCCCCATCCCAGACGGGCTCGCTTTCCGCCTCGCCGCATGACTGGTACATGAAGTCCGTCTCGGTCAGGGAGAAGGTGAGAGTCTCCCATGCGGGCGGACTCTTGCGGCCTTCCTGATGGTGCTCATCAGCCATGAGGGGATACCTGATCTTATCGGGATGTCGACACGCCTCGGCTCGCAACGGCTCGGCGGCGAGCGGCGCAACCGGTCGTGAACGCCGAGCTGCGCCGATAGAGCGGCGCAGCGCTGGTTTCGAGCGGCCGGAGAAGCCGCTCCTCCTGTGGGGGCGCGACCCCGATCCGCAGAGTCCCAGCCGGGCGAACACGGCGCCGATGGACGCAAACGTCGGCTCAAAGGTAGCTGGAAAGCC
>JAFGKN010000054.1 GCA_016928605.1 Planctomycetota bacterium
CGCGGGGAGCGGATCCGGAGCGATCCGCGCTTCGAGCTCATCTCGAGCGTCGCGATCGGCCGCGGCGATATCGTCACGCTGCTGCGCGAGCGCATCCGGCTGCCCAACGGGCACGAGACGGAGCAGGATCTCCTCCAGTTGCCGGACGCGGTGGCGGTCGTCCCCATCCTCGTCGAGGGCGGCGAGCCGGTCGTCGTCCTCGTCGAGCAGTTCCGCAACTCCGTGAAGGGGCACATGCACGAGATTCCCGCGGGGATGGTCGAGCCCGGCGAGGATCCGGCCCGGACCGCTCGGCGCGAGCTGGAGGAGGAGACCGGCTACCGCGCGCGCCGCTGGCGGCATCTCGCGAGCCTGCTGGCGGTGCCGGGGATCTCTGGACACCGGCTGCACTTCTTCCTCGCGGAGGAGCTGGAGGCGGGACGGCAGCGCCTCGAGCGCACGGAGTGCCTGCGCGTGCGCCGCTTTCCGCTCGCGGCCCTGGCGAGGAGCCTCCTCGAGGATCCTCCGGACTCGACGGTCGTCGTCGACGCCAAGACGCACCTGGCACTCCTGCACGCGCATCTGCACCTCGAGGCGCTGCGAGCGAAGGCGGAGGGGGAGGACCGCGGATGAAGCTTCCCGTGGTGGCGATCGTCGGCCGGCCCAACGTCGGCAAGTCCTCGCTGCTGAACTGCCTGGCGAGGGAGCGGATCTCGATCGTGGAGAGCACGCCCGGCGTGACCCGCGATCGGGTCTCCGCCATCATCGCGCATCGCGACGTCACCATGGAGGTGGTCGACACGGGCGGCATCGGCATCATCGACGAGGCCGACCTGTCGGAGCACATCGAGCGGCAGATCGAGTTCGCGGTGCGCGGGGCGAATCTCATCATCCTCGTGACGGATGTCCGGGAAGGCGTGATGCCGCTGGACCGCGAGGTCGCGCAGCGGCTGCGCCCGCGCGCCGAGGAGATCCCCCTGATCCTCGCGGCCAACAAGGTGGACTGCTCGCGCTTCGAGGACGAGGTGGGGGACCTCTACAAGCTCGGCCTGGGAGAGCCTCTGCCGGTGAGCGCCGTGGAGGGATACGGCAGGCAGGCGCTCCTCGATCTCGTCGTCGAGAAGCTCTGGCCGACCGGCGATGTGGACGTGGAGCCGGTGCTGAAGCTGGCCGTCGTGGGGCGGCAGAACGTCGGCAAGTCGACGTTCGTCAACTCGCTGGCCCGCGAGGAGCGGGTCATCGTGAGCGAGCTGCCGGGCACCACGCGCGACGCCGTGGACGTCCGCTTCGAGAAGGACGGCCGCGAGTTCGTGATCATCGACACCGCGGGCGTCCAGCGCCGCAAGAGCATCAAGGACTCCATCTCCTTCTACAGCCAGACGAGGACGGATGCCGCCATCCGGCGCGCGGATGTCATCCTGTTCCTCCTCGACGCGAGCCAGCCGATCACGCGGGCGGACAAGAAGCTCGCGGAGGTGATCACGCGCGGCCATCGCACCTGCGTGATCGTGGCCAACAAGTGGGACCTGGTGAAGGATCACGCGGCGACCGGACAGTACGGGGAGTACCTGAGGCAACTGATGCCCGGACTTCACTATGCTCCGATCGTCTTCACGACGGCCCGGGACTCGAAGAACATCCAGGCGGCGGTGGATCTGGCTCAGCACCTCTTCAAGGTCGCCTCGACGAGGGTCGGCACCGGAGAGCTCAACCGCGTGGTGGAGGCGATCCGGGACTACCAGCGGCCCCGCGTCCAGCGGAGCCAGGTGGCCAGGATCTACTACGCGACCCAGGTGGCGGTCTGCCCCCCGACCTTCGTCTTCTTCGTGAACGAGCCCAAGCTCTTCTCCTCCTCCTACCGCCGGTACGTCGAGAACAGCATGCGCGAGGCGTTCCCCTTCGACGAGGTGCCGATCCGGATCTTCTTCCGCCGCCGCGAGTCGATCTACCACGACTGAGCGCGGGGCTTCGCAGGAGCCGGCGCGCATGGAGCTCGGCGCTGCGCTGGAATCAGCCGTCGACCTTCCGCAGGAGGCGCGCGATGCTCCTGCGGTACGGAGGGCGGACGATGCCGTGCTCGGTGATGATGCCCGTCACGTAGCGGGCGGGCGTGACGTCGAAGGCGGGGTTGTAGACGGCGACTCCGGCGGGCGCGGTGCGGCGTCCGAGGCCGGCGGTGACCTCGCGGCCATCGCGCTCCTCTATGGGGATCCGGTCCCCGGAATCGATCCTGCGGTCGAACGTCGTCGACGGAGCCGCGACGTACAGCGGGATCGAGTGCTCTCGAGCGAGCACCGCCACGCCGCACGTGCCGACCTTGTTGGCGACGTCGCCGTTGAGGGCGATGCGGTCCGCGCCGACCAACGCGCAATCGACGAGCCCCCCGCTGATCACGGATGCGGCCGCGCCGTCGCAGATCAGCGTGACGTCGATGCCGGCCTGGGCCAGCTCCCAGCTCGTCAGCCGAGCGCCCTGCAGCAAGGGGCGCGTCTCGTCGGCATAGACGCGGATCTCCTTGCCCTGCTCCACGGCACGGTAGATCACCGCCAGCGCGGTGCCCATGCCGCCGGTGGCGAGGGCGCCGGCGTTGCAGTGGGTGAGGACCGCCCAGCC
>JAFGKN010000426.1 GCA_016928605.1 Planctomycetota bacterium
CGGCTCCTCGAGATCACCGAGGAGAACAACCGCGCCGCGCTGCCGCCGATGGCGCGCGGCTGATCGGCCGGCCCCGGACGACGATCGAGGCCGTCGGCGACGCCGGGTTTCGGAGAGCTCTCCCTTCCAGCGATCTCCGCTCCCCGCGAGGGCGCCGCCATCCCCGCGGGGGATGGCAGCGGGCGCCCCCTGCGGCTCAGCGCCGGCTCGGCTCTTCCTCGCGCGGCCCGAGCGCCGCGAGGTGGCGGATGCTGCGCAGGTAGAGGCGGCCGCCGGCGACGGCGGGCGTGGAGCGGCTCGGCTCGCCCAGCGAGCTGCGTCCGAGCAGCCGGAACTCGTCCCCTCCGGCGATGGCGACGACCTCTCCGCTCTCCGCGATGCAGTAGATCTTGCCGTCAGCCCAGACCGGCGAGCCGTAGTAGTTGCCGCCGACGCGCTCGCGCCAGATGACTTCCCCCGTCTTCGCGCGGATGCAGGTGACGATGCCGCCCCGGTCGCTCCAGAGGTACGCGAGCCCATCCTTCGCCAGGACCGACGGCACGTAGGGCGCCGACTGCTTCACCGTGTAGGCGAGGTGCGTCGCGGTGACGTCGCCCTCGCCGCCGACGCGGACGGCCGCGACGTAGTTGCCGCCGCCGCCCGATCCGCACGAGCCGAAGACGAGCCCGTCCGCGAGGACCGGCGAGGAGACGCATCGCTTGTCGAAGACCCGCGCTTCCCAGAGAGGGACGCCCGTGCGGGCGTCCACGCCCGAGATGCCGTGCGCCTGGCTGGTGAACAGGAGCTGCGGAGGCTTGCCCTCGATCTCGAGGACGCAGGGCGTGCAGTAGGCCGCCCCGACGGTGCGGCGCTGCGTCCTCCACCGGACCTTGCCGCTCTGCCGCTCGATCGCGATCAGGAAGCTCTCGCCTCCCAGGCCCTGCTCGCATCCGAAGACGACGAGATCCTCGAAGAGCATCGGCGATGCGCCGAAGCCGTGCTGGCTCGCGTATGGGCCGAGGCTGAAGGACCATAGATCCTTTCCCCCGTGGTCGAGCGCGCGCATCGTCAGCTCCTCCGGATGCCCGGCGACGAAGTAGACGCTCGCCGCATCGACCGCCGGAGTGCTCGCCGCGTGGCTGTTGCGCTCGTTCGTCCGGTAGTCCTTCGAGGCATACGATCGCTGCCAGAGGATGTTCCCGTCGCCTGCGCGGAGGCAGACGATCGACCTGGAGGATCCGTCCTCGGGCGCGCTCGTGAGGAAGATGCGGTCACCCCAGATGACCGGCTGCGAGTGGCCGACGCCCGGCAGCCGCGTCCTCCAGATGTAGTCCTCCTCGCTCCAGGAGGCGGGCAGCCCGCGGGCCTCCCCGATGCCGGCGCCGCCCGGCCCCCGGAACCGCGTCCACTCCTGCGCGCGCGCGCCGGCGTGGAGCAGGATCAGGATGGAGACGAGGAGAAGAGAGGCGGAGGGGATACTCCGCACGGTGATCGAGAGGCTGGATGGCATCAGGGGCGACCTCCTTCGGCTGCATCAGGTCAGAGGATCCTCGGTTTGTTTCGGAATCCACAGGATACAGCATCCGCGCGGCAGGATCCCGAGCGGATCCGGAGTCATGCTCCGAAGGAGATCGGGAAGAGCCAGGCGATGCGCAGCGTCTTGCGGTGCGGCTCTCCGTGATAGGAGAGCAGGCTCAGCACGAGCCCCCAGTGCGTCTCGGTCCGGTGCTCGCTCCTGCTGTCTGCCTCGCGGATCGAGTGATGGTTCGAGAAGTGGTAGAGGCAGCCCCAGAGGAGCCTGAAGCGTTTGCCGGCCGGCCGGCCCCTGTACTCGACCAGCCCGGCGATGTTGAAGCCGCTCTCGGCGCTGGCATCCGCGGAGATTCGCAGCGAGGTCTCGATGCGCTCCTCATCTCGCCAGCCCACGACCTTCACCCGCGCGCCGCGAGGGAAGGATCCCACCGCGGCGCGGTACTCGGCGATCGTGCTCACGAACCGGTCGCCGACGGAGAGCAGGAAGTCCCGCGTGCGAAGCTTCGAGAAGAACGCCGGCCCTCCCGCCATGACGTCGACGACGAGGAGCCCCGCCGGAGAGAGCCTGCCGGGGCCGGCGAGGCTTCGCAGATCCGGGGGGATCTCGACGAGCTTCAGGCCCGTCCGGTCCATGTCGTCGATCACCGGCAGGTCCCTCTGGATCGTCCTCGACCGGACGATCTGCGCAGCCGCTCCGACGACGACGCTCGTGATGATCCTCTTCCCGCCGCGGTCGATCTCCACTTCCACGGGGGTACCCGGAGCGCTCTTCTCGACGAGGTAGAGCAGCCGCTCGAAGCTCCGCACCGCCTCATCGCCGTAGCGGAGAATCACGTCTTCCGGGCCAAGGCCTGCGCGGCCGGCGGGGCCGTCGCTCTCCACGGACCGGACGAGGACGCCCGCGTAGGGCTCCAGCCCGAGCGCCTCGGCGGCGGCGGGGCTCAGCGTGTCCAGCTCGGCGCCGAGATGTCCGACCTCGGCCTCGATGGTCCGGGTGAAGGCGAACTGGCCGCCTCGCGTGATGGAGCAGCTCTGGCTCCGGACGACCTCCCCCGGCTGGAGGCGGAGATCGGGCGGCAGGTGGCCGTCGACGTCGGCGTCCGCCGGCACCTGCACCGCGAAGAGCGTCACCGAGCCGGAGGGAGAGTCCGTTCCGCCCCATTCCCTCATGCCGGCGCACGAGCCGAGCAACGCGGCCGACAGCAGGGTGAGCGGGGCGGCCAACCACCGGGCGGCAGGCGCGCTGAGAAGAGGTGGTCTTGGCGACATGGATGCAACTCCTGAAGCTCAGTTTCTCAAGGTCGATGAGGGAGGGCTTGCGGCGACGCCTGCCGCCAGCTCCTCTCGACGCGCTCGAGGCGCCTGCGCAGCTC
>JAFGKN010000427.1 GCA_016928605.1 Planctomycetota bacterium
CAAACGTGTCTTGGCTCCCTGATGACCCTTCCTGCTTTCCTTCGTTCCTGTTTTCCTTATTGGGTTGCGGGCGAAGCCCGCGCTAGGAAGAGAGAAGGAGGATCCGTGCATCGCGGCAAGCTCGCCCTCCTGGGCGGATCTCCGGCCGGTCCGGTCCCCGCCGACCCGCATCCCAGTTTCTCGCGCCGGGCGCTGCGCCGCGCGATGGACCTGCTGGAGCGCGGGATGACCGTGGGGCTCGGCAAGCACCACCCGATCATCCGCGAGGCGGAGGATCGGGTCGCCCGCTGGCAGAAGGTGAAGCACTGCATGGTGGTCTCGAGCGGCCATGCCGCTCTGCAGTGCGCGCTCATCGGCCTCGAGGTGGGCCCCGGCGACGAGGTGATCACCACGCCCTACTCTTGGGGCGCGTCGACGTCCTGCATCCTCCACTGCGGGGCGATACCGGTCTTCACGGACGTCGATGCGAGCACGGGGCTGATGGATCCCGCCACCATCGAGCCCCTCGTCACCCGCCGCACGCGCGCCATCCTCGCGGTGCACATCCACGGCCAGCCCGCGGACATGCCGGCCATCCTGCGCGCGGCTCGCAAGCGCTCCCTGGCGGTCATCGAGGATGGCAGCCAGGCGCACGGCGCCGAGATCCGCGGCAAGAGGGTGGGCCGCTTCGGCGATGCCGCCGGGTTCAGCTGCATGGGGTTCAAGCTCCTCGGGACGGCGGAGGCGGGCTACCTCGTCACGCCGCGCGAGGACGTCTACTGGAAGGCGGCCCTCTGCTCCCAGCACATGGGGAGGTCCCCCGACCCGGGGTTTCCCTCCTCGCTCAGGCCCTACGCCGACTCGCTCGTCTACAGCTACCGGCTCTCTCCGGTCACGGCGGTCCTCCTCAGCGAGCAGATCAAGAAGGTGGACCGCGAGATCGCTGGGCGGCGGCGCAACGTGGAGGAGCTCAGACGCAGGATGCGCGGCCTCGAGTGCCTCTCGATCCCCGAGCTTCCGCCGGGATTCGTCGCGAGCTACTACACGCTGTCGCTCAACTTCGACGAGGAGCGAGCCGGGATCTCCCGCGACACGTTCCTCGAGGCTCTGAACGCCGAGGGCGTCGCGGCCGGCTGCTACGTGCCGTCTCCCATCCCCCGCTGGGAGCGGCTCCGCACGAAGGGCTACCGCGGCCCGCGGACTCCGTGGACGGAGAACCTCCTGCGCGCCGGCATCGACTACCGCTCGATGAGCTTTCCCGGCTGCGACGAGAAGGTGCGCCGCGCCGTCGACATGGACTGGAACTACGTCCGGCGCGCGCCGGGACGCATGGCCCGGCTGGCCGGCATCTTCGCCAGGATCGAGGAACATCTGCCGGAGCTCCGCGACTGGGAGCTCCGCCGCCAGAGCCGCGCGGCCGCAACGCCTCGCGGCCGCGCGAGGCCGAGCCGCAGGGAAGTGCTGCGGTGAAGGGGCGAGGCCCTCCGTCGACGTCAGCGGCCGGGGCAGCCGTGGGACGTGCGACGCCTCGCCGGCGGGCGAAAGCGCCGGCCTGGTGCACAAGAATCTGTGAAATCCGGCGCCCAGGTCGACATCGCCGGATGGCGTCTCGAGCAACCGGAGTGGATCAGCGCTCTCGGGCGCATGGATCCACCTCTTCGAAATCGTGGCACGAGGAGAGATCGATCAGCTCGATGCCAAGCTTCTGCGAGACCTCGAAGATCCGCTCGTCGCGGTAGAACTCCCCGAAGAAGATCCTCTTCATCCCGCTGTTGACGATCAGCTTGTAGCAGTTCCAGCAGGGGCTCGCCGTCGTGTAGATGGAGGCGCCGGCGATCATGACGCCGTTCTTGGCCGCCTGGATGATCGCGTTCGCCTCGGCGTGGATGGTGGCCACGCAGTGGCCGTTCTCCATCATGTGCCCCGCCTCGTCGCAGTGAGGCATCCCCGAGATGGATCCGTTGTACCCGGTGGAGAGGATGTTGCGGTCGCGGACGATGACCGCTCCCACGCGCTTGCGCGAGCAGGTGGACCGCCCCGCGACCTGGAACGCGATGCGCATGAAGTACTCGTCCCAGCCGATCCGCTTGCTCATCGCTGCCGATCTCTCGCTCTCTCTGCGGCGCGGCCGCTCGTCGCGGCGGCCGTCTTCGTCGCGCACCGGCGCGTCGTCGCCCCGTGGCGCTGCGCGCCCGGGAAGTTCTTCGTGCCGCGGCTCCTGAAAGGCATTATCATGCCTCGCGGCTCCTCGAGAGTTCAACGAGATTCGCCGCGGAACGCGTCCGCTTCCTCGCTCCGGCGTGCGCGGCAGGCGAGCGCGGCCTTCGACCTCTCGTCCACCCTGGAGGCTCTCCCAGCAAGTGTTCCATCTCGATTCCTCAAGAGCGAGGTCGAGGCTCACGCTCCGCGCGGCTCTCGCGGCAGCCGTCCTCTCTCTGACGGCAGCGCGAGACGCATCGACGGACGGCGCCGTCGCGATCCGAGGACGCTGGGTCTTCGACGCCTGCGGCCGCGCGGTGGGCCCCGGTCCCTTCCGGCGCGGCCTGCAGACATCCGCTCTCGTGGCGCGCGGAGACGAGCTCTGGTCGGCCGGAGACCAGCGCAGCGAGCACCCGAACCATCTCTTCCGGATCGATCCACGCACCGCGAGGCTCGTGGGAGAGCCCCTGAAGCTCCTCCTCCCGGAGCCGGCCGACGGCGAGAGCCCCCACTTCGCGGCCTACCGCTCGATCCCCAACTCCGACTTCGAGGCCCTGGCGGCCGATCCGCGCGACCCGCGAAGGCTCTTCGCCGCCACCGAGGACAAGACGCCCTGGATCGCCGCCATCCGCCTCGAGAGGGGCCAGGAGGATGCGACCTGGCGGGCGTGGATCACCCACCTGGCGGAGATCCGGTTCCCGGCGGACCTCGCCCCGTGGCGATACGACTCCAACTTCCGGGTCGAAGGCATCGCTCTCTGCGACGGGGGTAAGACCATCTACCTCGCGTTCGAGCGAGCTGCCGATGGCCTCCCCCGCATCCTCGAGCTGCCGGCCGAGGCTGCGCTCAGGGACCTCGTCGTCGCGCCGGAGGACTCGAAGATCCGCTTCCGGGACGTCCCCCGGCGGCCGGACATGGAGGAGGCGGAGCTCAACGTCAACGACATCCACTTCATCCGGCTCGAGGGGCGGCCCTCCCTGCTCGCCCTGGCGAGGGACCAGGAGCGGATCCTGGTCATCGACCTCGAAAGCAAGGCCGCGACGCGCTGGATCGATCTCGATCTGCGCGACCCCGACGGCCAGGCTATCCACTGGGTCTCCCCGGAGGGGATCGCGGCCGACCCCGCACGCGACCGGCTCTGGATCATCAACGATCCGGACTCGATGCGTGGCAACTATCGCCTCCGCGGAGACGAGACGTCGAGCGGCCCCTGCGCGGACCTGGTCCCCCTCCTCTTCGAGGGGAAGCTCTCCCGGATCCTCGGCCGGGCCGAGGTCCCTCCCGCCGGCGGAGCGCCGGCCGTCGGGCGGCAGCCGTGAAAGCGCGGCAACGGGCTCCGCTCGGCCCCTCTCTCCCTCGCCGGCGCCGCTCCCGCGAGGCGCCTTCGACCCATGGAGACACCCCCGGGCGCTCTGCTCGGCACTGCGGAGCCTCTGCGACCCCTCTTGAAGGCGAGGTTCGGAAACCTTCCGCTCGCCTCCTGGGCGAGCTCTTCCGCTTCCGGTAATGCGGCTCAGCCGGTATAACAGTATCATCGAAGCAGCTCCGCGGCCGGTGAGAGGACGCCGGCGCGCAGCATCGCCCCACGGCGGACGAGGCGAGGGGCGCGCGTGGACTCCAGGATCCGAGCTCCGATGTCAAAGACCGTCTCTCCAGCGCTGATCTTCCTGATCGCGGTCGCCGCCGCGCGGCCCGCTCTCTCGCAGAGCCTGCTGATCACCGAGCTCATGGCCTCCAACTCGAGCGCGCTGGCGGACGAGGACGGGGACTTCAGCGACTGGATCGAGATCCACAACCGGGGAGCTTCCGCCGCGGCGCTGGGCGGGTGGTCGCTGACCGACAGCAGGAACGATCTCGCCAAGTGGACGTTTCCCGAGATGAGCCTCGGGGCCGGCGAGTTCCTCGTCGTCTTCGCCTCGGGCAAGGACCGCGCCGCGGCCGGCGCCGAGCTCCACACGAGCTTCC
>JAFGKN010000428.1 GCA_016928605.1 Planctomycetota bacterium
CCCCAGCCGGCGATGTACCCCACGCAGTAGTCCGAGATCCAGTACCAGCTGTGGCTGGACTCGACGCGCTTCGGCGTGTGCGGCGCCCACGGCGCGGGTCCGAGCCAGAGTTCGTAGTCGAGCTCCGGCGGGACGGGAGTGACGGGCTGCGGTCCGATGCTCTGGCCCGCCGGCACGCCGAGCCGGATCGTCCGGAGCTCGCCGATGCGGCCGTTCCGCACGAGCTCCGCTCCGAAGCGGAAGGACCACTCCGAGCGCTGCTGCGTGCCGTGCTGAAAGACCGTGCGGTGGCGCCGGATCGCGCTCACCACGGCGCGGCCCTCCTCGACCGTGTGCGTGAGCGGCTTCTCGCAGTAGACGTCCTTCCCCGCGCGCGCGGCCGCGATCGTCTGCAGCGCGTGCCAGTGATCCGGCGTGGCGATCGCGACGGCGTCGATGTCACGGCGCGAGAGGACCTCGCGGAAATCGTTGTGCTGGGAGCACTCCGCGCTGCCGTAGGCCGAGTCGACCGCGCGCTTCGCGTCTCCACGCCGCCCGGCGTGGACGTCGCAGACGGCGGCGATGCGCGCGTCCAGATGCCGGAGGACGTCGTGCAGGAGGAACATCCCGCGGCCGCCGGTGCCGATGATCGCGAGCTGGATGCGCTCGCCCGGCGCGGTCTCGCCGCCGTGGCCGAGGATGCGCGGCGAGACGAAGAGAGGCGCCGCGAGCGCCGCCGCGGTCCGGCGCAGGAAGATCCTCCGTGATGTGCCGATGGTCTGTCGCATGGCTTCCAGCGTTGGCGAGCGGCTGCTCCCGTGCAAGGACTATTTCCGGAGACAAAGGGCCATCTGCCAGAGCGCGGGGCGCCTCGAGGGGAACATCTGCCGACGCCTCGGCCGCTTGAGGGCGGCAGAAGGACCTGAAGCTCTCCGCGATGCTGGGGATCACCCCGCCGGACTGGAGCTTGTCGGAGAACGTGCAGCAGCAGGCCGACGTCGCGTCAACCACTTGCAGCACTCTGCCTGGAGCGAGGCGCGGTCGGCGCGCCTTGACCGAGGGCCCGGTCGAGAATATAGTTGCATCTGAGGCTTACGAAAGTCGCAGACTGCTGAGGTTTCGAGTCGATGGCTTCGCGTGGAATCGTCTTTGAGGACCGTCTGCGGATACCCGCGGATGTTTTCACGCTCGAAGGTTTTCGCGCGTGGGCTCATTCGGACGGCTTCCCCGAGAGGGGGCAGTTCTCCTTCATCGGCGGCGAGGTTGAGGTGGATATGAGCCCCGAAGAGCTGGAGACCCACAACAAGCTCAAAGGAAGTCTCTTTGTCGCTCTTTCGCTCTGGATCGATCAGAGCAATCTCGGCGAGATCCTCGCTGACCGGGCCTTGCTCATCAACGAGGGCGCTGATCTGGCGACCGAGCCGGACATGATGTTCTGCAGCTGGGAGAGTCTGCAGTCTCGCCGCGTCTGGTACCGCGCTTCGCTCGCGGGCAGCTCGAGGTTGGTGGAGGTGGTCGGATCCCCTGATCTGGTCGTGGAGGTCGTCAGCGAGCGCTCAGTGCGGAAGGATACGGTGCTCCTGCGAGACAAGTACTTCCGGGCCGGTATCCGGGAGTACTGGATCGCCGACGGACGGGGCGCCTCGATCCGGCTGGAGCTTCTGTCCGCCGGGGCCGATGGCTACATCGAAACGCCCGCCGACGTCGAAGGTTTTCTCCACTCTCGCGTTCTGAATCGCGCGTTCAAGATCACGCGAGGGCGCAATCCCATGGGCGGCTATTCCTACCGCGTGGACCAGCGGTAGCTATGGGGGCTTCCGTGCCGCGTGCCGGCGCACGCGACGCCGGGTTGGGTCGGGGGGCCGCGGCATCCACTTCCTGCCGGCCGGCGACGTCTGAGGATGGTGCTGTGGCTGCATGATCGAACCGCCGAAGCAGGACTGGAAGCTCTACGAGGGGCGTTGTCGCCAAGCATGCGCCGAGCCACTGCGAAATCTCTCCCCTTCGGCCGCGCTCTCCCTTTACGACGATCTCTAACGCTACGCGCTTTCGTTGCCGGCGAGCGCGAAGGAACGGCAGATGCTCGAGTCGACGCGCTGGCAAGAGAAGCTCTCGCTTCGCAAGAAGCTGCGGGCGGCTTTCGTCGCTCTGGATCGCATGCGAGACCGAGGAGATGGACATCCATAGGACTCTGACTGATCTCGACGTGCGTTGGAGCCCGCCCGGCAGCTCCAGCAAGCTCTCGACCAGGACATCGTCTCTCCGCTCCTGGTGCTCCGCCGGGAAGCCGGTTCCTGAGACGAGGCGGGTATCCCACAAACTCGAGAGCCTCCAGGGCAGCACCGGCGGCCGCCGCGCTCGCGCAGCGCGCGGATGCCGCTCCAGCTTGCTCGAGAGAAGAGTCCCCCGCGGGGGAGGTGAACGGCCGCTCGTCGATGTCTACCACGGGCCTCCGGATCACTCATCGCCGGAGGAACCGTCGAGCACCGAGACGCGCTGTGCCGCCCTTCTCGCGGAGAAGCGGACCGAGGGGGAAGGGTCGCTCCGCGCTTGGGCTGGTGCCAACATGCTCAGTCGATCAGGCGCATTCAGAGCAGAATTCGGTCGGAGGGTCTCCGGCACCTGAATGCGCCGGGGCGGCTTCGCCTTAGGCTTGCCGCCCTTCGTCTTTTCGGCCCTCGTGGCCGGGTTCGGCCACTCATGGCTCGCCGGGGCAATACCCCCGGCAAAGTGAAGCGGGCTTATCGGCAACAAGCCCGCCGTAAACCGGGCTCAGCTCCGAATCCTCATAAGGCGTAAGAGGCCCCAGAGCGACCCCACTCCCCCTCCTATGATCCCACCGTACCACACGACGTAAAACCCTCCCCCCCCATGAGCAGTGGCCGCGTTGTAGGAACCGATAGTGACGGCGAGCGCTGTGAGCGCAAGGATTGCGAAGCCTACCAGGATCCCAGCGGCTTTCCATCGTTCCTTTGCGATGTGGTGCTGGACAAGGCGGTAAGCGTCACCTTCGGACCAACCCGACTCGACCATCGTTTTGACGATATCGGCTGAAAAGCTCCCCGTGCGGACGACGCGCCGCACGTAGGCGTCCCATTGTCTTTGCTCGGTATCTGTCTGCATTCGACTCTATCCGGGTCCTCTACGTGCGAGGCTGCTCAGCCGACGAGCCGGCCAATCCGGTATCCTGCCTCATTTCCCATCAGCAGCAGACACTTGCGATTCGTGAAGCCCAGCCGGTTTCTCAACTGGAACCAGAAGGGGCTCTCATACCCCATGGCGTCCGTCACGGTTCCCTCGACCTCCATTCGGGCTGCCCCGATCGGCAGCAATGGACCGCCGATGAAGTTGCGCAGAAAACTGTTGCCGTCCTCGATGGAAATGACTCGGACGCGAACCGCTGGTCTGATATCGCCGGACGATTCGCCAAGCACGACGTTGTATCGTTTCCTCAGAGTCTTAGCCATGCTCTCTGCGAGGGCCGTGGTGATGGGCAGGGTGTCGCTGGCGATGTCGAGGACCGCTCCCTTCCCTGAGATATCGAGCCTGCAGGGCGGCAGGTCCGGATGCTGCAATTTGGGCGCGAGGGCTGTCGGGGTGACAAAAGGAGCTGTTGGAGGCGGCGCGATGCCACCGCCCATGGGCTTGCCTGGCGTTTGCGCAGGGGAACCAAACGAGCTCCATCTCTTGCCTGTGCTTCTGTTTTGAGATGTCGTCGGTCGGTCTTTCGTTGTAGGACTTCTTGGATCCTCCTCGGAATGTGCTTGGACAATCGGCTCAGCAATGGCGTCTTGACCGCACGCAGGGCATCTCCCGCATCCCATCGGCATCACAGTTGTTCCACAGTTGGGACAGGTTACCATCTCGCGCATGTGCTGCTGCCTCTCATCGATAAGAAGCCTTGTTCTGGGCCAAGCGGGGGGTTTGAGCCGGCGTCCCCGACATAGCTCGATCCTTTGACCTTCCGGAGCCTGAGACTCCTCCGCGGAGTCCCGGGCTCTGGCATCACCGTAACCGGGCTTGGGGCGGTGTCAACATTCAGAGGGAAGCGGGCGTGTTCGGGGCGGAGTCCGGAGAGCAGCGGGGGCACCTGGATGCGCCCACCCCACTTTGCCGGAGGGAAGCGAGGACGCGCGGGGCCGCAGAGGGCGAAGCGCGACGTTGACAAGACGGGAGTCGCGCTCGCGCAGCGCGCGGATGCCGCTCCAGCTTGCTCGAGAGAAGAGTCCCCTGCGGGGGAGGTGAACGGCCGCTCGTCGATGTCTACCACGGGCCTCCGGATCACTCATCGCCGGAGGAACCGTCGAGCACC
>JAFGKN010000429.1 GCA_016928605.1 Planctomycetota bacterium
CTGGATCAGGGAGACCGGCAGCACACCCTGGGGAGACTGCGGCTCTCGGTGACGACGGCCAGACCGCCCATCCCTGCGCCGAAGGGTTACGGGCCGCAGCGCATCGTCGTCGAGGGACGGGCGCCGGCGACCGCATGCGGCGGACTCCTCGTCATCGCGGCGCGGATCGGACGCCCGCCAGGCTCCACCCATCTCCGCGATACAGGGTCCCATTTTTCCGTGGAGGGCACGATCGACGGGCGGAGCGGAGCATGGAAGCCCGTTCTCGGCCCGGAGACGTATCCGTCGTCGTGGCAGGCGTGGCGGATCGAGATCGAGCCCGGCGCGGATCCCCGCGCCTTCGGCCTCTCGATCCAGACGACGGTGCCCCTCGATCTCGAGTCGGCCTTCGAGGCGCACTTCATCCCGAGAGAGGCTCCGAGCCGTGGTTGAGCGCGATGCCTCCTTCCCGGCTGCCGGGGTCAAGCCGCTTTGCGCCGAGATGTCGATCGAGCACGACCGTCGCCGCCGTGGAACGCGCCGGCGTCACCACCGGAAGAAGCGGTAGGGATCATCCCACTCCTGGGGCTCGTCGACGTAGAGGCCGTCGAGCCACCGTCCCTGGGAAGGCGGATCGCAGGGCGCCATGCGGATGTCGGAGAACCAGAGGGTGCTCGCGCCCTTGGCGCCGCCGTCGTACCAGATCTGAAAGCGCGTCCTCGATGGAGCCGTCGCGTTCGCCTGGACCAGGAACGAGAACTCCTTCCAGACCTCCGGGGGCTCGAAGCGCTGGTAGTCGAAGAGGGAATGCCAGCTCGTGGTGTTCATGACGGTCAGGATCACGGCGGCGCCTCCCAGGCCTTCCGACCGCGCCTTGAGAGAGACGCGGTACCACTGGCCCTCCTCCACCGGCACGTCGTGCTGGGCGAGCATGACGCTCGCGCTCCTCGGATCTCCGGACGCGGGGCACGCGAGCCGTAGAGCGGGCAGAGCCGTCGGGGCGGCCGCCGCCTTCCCGGCAGCCTTCTCGATGACGCAGGAAGCCCCCTTCGCACTTGCGATGAACTGCCAGCGGTCCGGCATCGCGTCGCCGTCGTCGTCGCGACGGAAATCGCCGTTGTGGAGCACCGACTCCCGGACGGTCCCGCTCACCGGTGTCGAGATACGCTCGAGGACCGGCGTCCGTGCTCGAACACCCATGTTCGCGAGGAGGCGGCTCACGAGGAACGACGTCCGGCGATACGTCTTCCGGAGGTTCTGCTGCTCGGTCCTCCACGTGAACCACCACGGCTCCGTGCCGGCCTCGAAGCTCGGGTTCGAAAGCAGGTTGCGCCGCGCCTCCGCAGGATCGGCCGCGCCCGGACTGCCCGCCCGCACGGGCACGTGGTCCCCTTCCTCCAGCCGGAAGAGGTCAGCCCGGAGCCGCGCCCCCTCCTGGCCGCAGTGGAGGTACGCGGACCAGCCCTCCGGGTACGGACGCTCGACCCGGAACGTGACGTGGAGCTCCGACCACCGGCCGGGACCGACCTCGACGTCCTCGCCGCGGACGACGCGGTCCCACGGTCGACCCGCCCGCTCCACCTCGAGGCGCGCGCGGACCGCCTCACCGACGGCCCGGACGAAGACGGCGAACGTGTACATCCTGCCGACCTCGCCGGCGGGCACCTTCTGCCCGAGCTGCCCCCAGGGCACGGTGCCCATGGTGAGCAGGGCGCTCCGCTTGCCCTCGACGGCATCCTCCTCGCTCACGGCGAGGGAGGGCGGCGCACCCTGCGCGCTGCTCACGGTCCACGGCGCGAGCTGACAGAAGACGGCGTTCGCTCCGTCGAGCCGGGCGAGCACGCCGTTGCCGACGACCCGTGCTCCGCCCGAGACGAGCGGCAGCACCCGCGGATCGCGGTTGTGGACGTCCGCCGGGCAGACCCCCGCGAAGAGAGATCCGGCCCCGGGCGGGTCGAAGACGGCGGCGATGTGCTCCCGCCTGGTCGTCGCCACCGGCGCCGGCAGGAAGGCGTTCGCCTCCGTCGCGTCGAGCTCCAGGGCGAGCAGGCGGCCTCCCTCCTCGAGCCACCGGGCGATGGCCGTCGCGTGCTTCGCGAGCGGCGGGGCCCCGCCGCGGCCGACGACGAGGACCTGGTCGGGCGAAGGCTTTCCCCCGCCGTAAGGCGCGGGGTGGATGCCCGCGTGCTCGAGGTGGCGCCTCCCGGCCTCCTCGCCGGCGTAGAGAGCTTCGCGGCGCGCGGCGCGTTGACGGACCGAGGGCGAGGAGACGTAGGTGAGCAGATTCGACACGAGCCGCGCTGCGGCCGGATCCTCCCTCGTGCGTCCCGTCACGTCCATCTGGCAGAAGAGGACTACTCCGCGGCCCTCCCGGTACTCGAGGAGGGGGCTGTACTGGAGGGAGTAGCCTCCGTCGACGATCGGGAGGAAGTCGCCGCAGGCCGGCTTCTCGATGAGGACGGAGGCGACGTTCCCGCGGTTGCCGCAGCGCCAGAGCCGCGGCACCTCCAGGCCGCACCACCTGACGGCGGGCGCGCCGCTGTACCGGTCACTCGGCTCGTAGTCGAGGCGCGGCGGCACGGCCGTGGCCTCGCCGCGCCAGTCGCGGAGGTGCTCGTCGCCGATCCCGGCGAGCGCCGCGTGGTCGGGAACGCGCCGGAAGACGTTGCGGAGGCCGTACACCGCCACGCGGAAGCCGAGCCGCTTCTCGAGCGCCTCCGCCGTCTGCTCGAAGACGAGCACGACGAGGCCGTCGCGGACGCGCGCGACGTCGGGCGCGGGACCTTCCGCCGTGAGGGCTCCTTTCCCGAGGATCAGCACATCGCAGCGGGAGAGATCGGCGTCGGCTTCCACGACGTCGCAGCCGACGCCGAGCGCCTCGAGAAGCGCGCGCGTCTCGCCCCTGGGATCGAAGAGCGCGATCTTCGCGGACGTCTCCGGCGCGGGCGCCGGCGGCATGACGTTGACGACGAACCGGTCCTCCTGGGTCTGGGTCGTTCCCTCGATTCCGGGCACGCCCGAATCCGCTCCCTGCGCGGGACGGAACCGGGCCGTCAGGGAAAGCTCGTAGGCGCCGGGCTCGAGGTCTCGAGGCAGCGCTGCGCGGATCGGAAGGCGCGCCTGCTCTCCGGTCTCGATGCGGGCGCTCTCCTCGCCGCGGACCGCTCCGGGCAAGGCCAGCGACCACGAGGCCTCGAGGTCCACCGCTGCGCGCGAGTCGTTGATCGCGA
>JAFGKN010000430.1 GCA_016928605.1 Planctomycetota bacterium
AGGTTCTCCGCGGGGCTCTCGAGCGAGAGGTCGAGGAGGTGGATCGAAGCGCCGGCGTCTCCTTGCATCTCGATCAGGATCCGGGATCCTTCTCGCGCGCGCGCTGCGTTTGCTCGACCAGCGCGAGCGCGTGAGCGACGACGCGCTGCTCCACGCCGGTCGCCCATGGGCCGTGGAGCTGGTAGTAGATCATGGCGCCCTCGCCCTCGTAGCCGCCCTCGCGCAGCACCTTCTCCGATGGGATGTAGCCGGGGCAGTCGTTGGCGTAGGCGATCACCATGACGCGCGCGCCGCTGCGGTCCATGGCGGCCGGCACTTCCTTCTTGAGCCGCAGGGAGTACTCGACCACGACCTCTCCCGCGAGCGCGACGAGGCAGAAGTCCTCGCCGAGGCGCCACACCTGCGCCGCGTAGGGGTAGGTCGGCGAGATCCCGCCGGCAGACTCGAGCCGTTCGAGCAGCCGCCGCGCCCGCTGCTGGATGTAGCGGTTCTCGTTCTCGAGGTCCTTCTCGAGCTGCTCGCGGCCCGGAGGCGTCACGAGGGGCAGGGGGACCTCGGCGAACGCCGCGCGCGTCTGCGGCGCGATCGGCGTCAAGGGGCCGGCCAGCGCAGCGGTCACCGCATCCGCCAGCTCGCCTCCGTACTTGCGGGCGAGCTCCATCGTGCTGCGGGGCAGCGGATTCTGGTCGCCCGCGCAGCCGGCGGCGAAGATGGCCGTCAGCCCGGGGTGAGCCTTCTCGAGATCCGTCTGCGCGAAGCCCGCGTAGTCGCCGCACACGTCGTAGCCCTGGAGCGTCGTGTTGTGGCAGGCGTAGGCGAAGAGGACGGCCCGCCGCGGCGGCGCATCGCCGCCGGCCGCACCGCCACCCGGCTGCGGCGGATCACCCGCCGGAGACGTCCACTCGACGAGGAGCAGCGGCACGTCGTGATCCACCGGATCGCCGGGCTGCACCTTGCGGCGGTTCTTCGCGAAGGTCGCGCGGCCGCCGCCGGCCAGCACCTTCGCCGGAGCGAGCGAGTCGAGGGCCGCGCAAGCCGCCTCGAGGAGCGCGGCCTCGGCTCGCGCCGTGTACCGGTCGACGGAGGCGATGGCGTCGTCATCGAGCGGATACATGTCGAGGAGGGCATCGCGGATCACAGGCGATGAGTGGCTGTGCGTGGCGCAGAGGAGGATGCGGCTGCGGGGGAGCGAGTACCGCTCGGCGATGCGGGCGGCGACCCGGCTCGCCATCGCGCGCGGCACGGTGAGGAGGTCGCAGCTTGCCGCGACGAGCTTCTCGCCCGCGGAGTCCTCGAGGGCCAGGGCCTTCGCCTGGATCGGCCCGGCGATGCCCTCGGAGGGGTGGTTGCGCATGGCGTAGCCTGAGAGCCAGACGGGCTCCTTCGGAGTGATGTCGACGCGGCCGACGCCGGCGCGCCACCCGGCGGCGGAGACCGCCGTGGGGAGGGCGGCGAGCGAGAGGACGAGGATCGTTCGGAGCATGGTTCACCTCGCAGCAGAGCGGATCGGTGTTGCACGAAGCGCAGCAGCCGGCGCGGCCGCCGGTGCGCGGATCCGGCGGAGACGGCGCTCCGCTCCGCGCGCGAGCATCATGGTAACGGCCGGCGCGGCGGCAGGCCACGGCGATCTCGCCTCCTCCCGCGCCCGCTCCCGACACGAGGGATGCTGCGCGGCGCGCGCCCGCTGTTGACTTGCAGCGCGCGGAGCATAGATTGAGACGGCGAGGATGCGATTCCCGGAGGTCATCATGAGACATGCTGCCTGGATCCTGGCCGCCGGCGCGGCTTTCTTTTGGCTCTCTGCTTCGAGCTTCGCGGGACCGGATGGAGAGTCCCCGGCTGCTGGCGCTCCAAAGCCGAGCGGGGCGGCCGGCGTCTCGCGCGGCCCGACCGATGTCGCTGCGCCGCCGCGGCTCGATGCGGCGGAGGAGAAGCCCGCGGCCGATCTCTCGAAGGTGCCGGGCGTCGTCATCGATCACCAGCCCGCCTCGTCCGGGCTCTACATCGGCTCGCCGTCGCTCGCGGTCCTCCCCGGCGGCCGCTACGTGGCATCTCACGACCTCTTCGGTCCGAAGTCGGTCGAGCACGAGCGCGCGCTCACGCGCGTGTTCGAGTCCTCCGACCGCGGGCGGTCGTGGAAGCGGATCGCGGAGGTCCAGGGCCAGTTCTGGTCGACGCTCTTCGTCCATCGCGCAGATCTCTACCTGATGGGCACCTGGAAGCACCACGGGAACCTCATCATCCGCAGGTCGACCGACGGAGGCCGCACCTGGACCGAGCCGCGCGACGCGAAGACGGGGCTCCTCGCGGAGGGCCAGTACCACACGGCGCCGGTGCCGCTCGTCGTCCACCGCGGGAGGCTCTGGCGCGCCTTCGAGGACGCGATGGGCGGCCAGAAGTGGGGGGAGCGGTACCGGGCCTTCGTGATGTCGATGCCCGTGGACGCCGATCCTCTCGATCGCTCGAGCTGGACGTTCACGAACGTCCTGGCGCGCGACCCTGCGTGGCTCGGCGGGGAGTTCGCGGGGTGGCTCGAGGGCAACGCCGTCGCCGATCCGGCAGGGAGGATCGCCAACATCCTGCGCGTCGATCTGCCCCCGCCCGGCGGCAAGGCGGCCCTGGTGCGCGTGAGCGAGGACGGCCGGAGCGCGGCGTTCGATCCCGAGACGGGGTTCATCGACTTCCCCGGAGCGGCGAAGAAGTTCACGATCCGCCGCGATCCCTCGGGGGAGCACTACTGGTCGCTCGTCAACTACATCCCGCCGAAGCACCAGGGGCCGCGCCCGGGCGGAGTCCGGAACACGCTCGCGCTCACCCGGTCGAAGGACCTGCTCCGCTGGGAAGTGCGCTGCATCGTCCTCTACCATCCCGACGTCGCCAGGCACGGCTTCCAGTACGTCGACTGGCAGTTCGAGGGCGACGACATCATCGCGGCGTCGCGCACCGCATACGACGACGGGCTCGGAGGCGCCCGCAACCACCACGACGCGAACCTGCTCACGTTCCACCGCATCGAGGGATTCCGCGAGCTCACCCTGGCCCGCTCGGTCGTGGCCCCCCAGAGCCTGGGCATGGGGCCGTCCGGACAGGAGGTGCCTGGCGACTAGCGGAGGCCGGATCCCGCCGGCGAGCGAGGGTGAGAATCGGCTCGCGCTGCGGCGGAGCATGGCCGCGGAGACGTTGAAATCCGCGCCATGCGCAGCGGTCGTCATGGGGTCGGCTCAGACGTTGAAATCCGCGCTATACGCAGCGATGCTTATCGGGTAGGCTGAGAGCCTGTCTCAGTAGACCATCCTGGCTTCGGCCGGCTACGACGGCAGAA
>JAFGKN010000431.1 GCA_016928605.1 Planctomycetota bacterium
GATGCGGACGACTCGGGCGGGCTCGAGATCACCGATGCCGTCTACAGCCTGGGGTACCTCTTCCTCGGCGGACCGGCTCCACCGGCTCCGTTCGGCGCCTGCGGCCCCGACACGACGGCCGACGACCTCACGTGCGTGTCGTCCGCGGCTTGCGAGCAGCGCTGACAAGGCGACTTGGTTGATGCTCGAAGCAGTCGGGCGTCCACCTCATCAACGCAGCAGAAGCGCCTCGCCAGTATGCTGGCCCTGCCCGCTCGGCTGCAGGTCGCGCTCCAGGATCCTGGGCTGCTGCGCCGGGAAGGTCGAACCGAAATCACGCTCCAGGCTGGCAAAGTCGCCGGACTTCTTCGGTGCTTGCCGTTTGAGAAGAAGGACTTTACAATCAGGTCCATGAGCAAGCTCGACTACCGAAATATCGAGAAAGTGCCGGGGCGGTGTGGTGGTCGAGCCGTCGTCGCCGGGACGAGGATTCGGGTCGCGGTGGTCCTGGCGTGCTACCGCCAAGGGATGACGGTCGAAGAGATCCTCAAGGAGTATCCTCACCTCCGCCCGGCAGACGTCCACGATGCTCTCGCCTATGCCTATGAGCATGCCGAAGAGATCGAGGCCGACCTGGCCGCTGACGACGAGCAAACCGCTCAGAGCGAGTGATCAACCGCCGGTTCGGATGGATGGCGCAGATTCGCTTCTTCACCGATGAAGACGTCTACGGCTCTGTCGCCCCCAAGCTCCGCGAAAAGGGGTTTGACGCTCTCTCCACGCCCGAGACAGACCGGCTTCGACAGACCGATGAATCGCAACTTGCCTGGGCCACGCAAGAAGGGCGAGTCATCGTGACCTTCAACGCGGCGGATTTTGGGCGTCTCGCCGGCGAATGGAGAGGCCAGGCCCGCCATCACGCTGGAATCATCGTCTCGAGCCAGCGTCCCATCGGCGACCTGCTCCGGAGGATCTTCGCCCTCGCGTCCGCTCTCAGCGCAGACGACATGAGAGACCGTGTCGAATACCTGAGCAACTGGTGAGGACCGCTGCTTCACCTGACGCCTGCTCGCCGGTCCTCCTCCACCCGGGAGTGGCAGGCTCCCGCCCGGCATCGCGGCCCTGCACCCGAGGCCAAGGCCCTAGGATCACCGCAGAGGCCTCTGCGGCCATGAGCAGTCCCCCGCGGGACCGCGAGCCGTCGCGCTTGCGATCCCCGCGCACAGCCTCCAGAGGCGGAGCTCGCGCCGCGCGCGCCGGCGCTCGCTCGCGGAGAAGAGCGCGAGCCATCCCAGGGTCACCAGTCGGGCGGCGAGGACGGAGGAGAGCAGCGCCCGCAGGAGGAGGCAGCGCGCGGAGCCGCGGTTCTTCCGGTAGAAGAGGAAGAGCGACCGGTACCGCTCGAGGAGCACGCGATCGGGCAGCTCGGCCCCGCGGGGCGCGCTCGCGCCGTGGAGCCGATGCACGAGCCTCGCGCCCGGGACGTAGAGGACGCCGTATCCCCGCCGGCCGGCGCGCCAGCAGAGGTCGGCCTCCTCGAGGTAGAGGAAGAAGCGCGGGTCGAACCCGCCGAGCTCCTCGAAGATGTCCCTCCGGATGAGGAGACACGCGCCGGTCACCTCCGGGACGCGCCGCGGCCGGTCCACGGGCGTGTAGCGCGCGAGCAGGTGGCTCGGCCGCGCGCGCTGGAGGCGCTCGCCGATGCGCCGCACCGCCGCGGCATCCTCGATCCGGCTCTTCAGCCGCGGGAAGAGCCGCAGCACCTCCTTGAGCGCGGTGGGGAATCCATGCGTCGAGCTCTGGTGCGTCCCGTCGGGATGGACGAGCCGGGGACCGGCGATCGCGAGCGCGGAATCGGCCTCGAGCGCGGCCGCGAGCGGCGTGATGACGTCCTCCTCCATCACCGTGTCGCTGTTGAGGAAGAGGAGAAACCGGCTGCTCGCACCCTCCGCCCCGCGGTTGGCCGCCCGCGCGTAGCCGAGGTTCGCGCCGGCGAAGTCGAAGTGCACCGATGGATGCGCCGCCTCGAGCCGGCCGTCCTCCGGGCGGGCAGTCTCGCTCATCACCACCACCACCTCGTCCCGCGATGGATCCGCGTGCGCGAGGAGCGAGCCGAGACACTCCTCGAGGAGACTCCGGCCGCCGTGGTGCACGATGACGACTCTCGAGCGGATCACGCCCGCACCTCCCCGCCGGTCCGCCGGCCGATGCGCCCCGGCAACCGCTGCTCGATCCGCCTCCGGATGCGCCTCAGGAGCGAGCCGTCGCCGCGGGTGAAGAGCGCCAGCTCCTGCGCGGGCGAGAGGCGCGCGCGGGCGCGGTTCTCGCGGCGCAGCTCCAGGATCCGGGGAAGCGCCCGCCAGGCCTCGAGCCAGGCGAGGAGCAGGTCCGGATGGCGGAGGATCTTCGCGAGCTGGAAAAGCTCGTGGGGAAGCCAGAGAGGCAGGTGGCGGATCCAGATCGAGGCGCGCTCGTTGAGGAGGAGCGTCCAGATCCGGTTGCGAAGGGCCCTCCGCCGCGCCAGCACCCGGTGCTCCCCCGCGAGGGATCCCTCGCGCACGTGCCAAGCCCGCGCTCTGCTCTCGAGCACGGCGGTCCACCCTCGCAAGCGCGCGCGCCAGGCGAGGTCGACGTCCTCGTAGTAGGACTCGAACATCTCGCGGAAGTACTCGCTCCCGCTGCGGAC
>JAFGKN010000432.1 GCA_016928605.1 Planctomycetota bacterium
CGCCGACCTGGCGGCCGGAGTGCCTCCGGGGGCGGGCAACGCCTACGGGGCCTACATCGGCGTCGATCTCGAGGAGGCGATGCTCGAAGCGAACGCCTCGGCCTACGTCCGCGCGCCGTTTTCGCTGGCGGATCCCTCCGCGATCGATCTCCTCACGCTGCGCATCCGGTACGACGACGGCTTCGTCGCGTATGTGAACGGCACGGAGGTCGCCCGCCGCAACGCGCCTCCGGTCGTGGCCTGGAACTCCGCGGCCACTCAGGAGCGTGCCGCGCGCGACGCCGTGCAGCCCGAGGCGATCAGCATCTCCCAGCACGCTGGGTTGCTGCGCGCCGGAGCGAACGTGCTCGCGATCCAGGGCCTCAACTCCTCCGCCGGAGATCCGGACTTCCTCATCGAGGCGGAGCTGGTCGGCTCCTCCGCATCGGGCTACGAGGCGCGCTACTTCACGACGCCCACGCCGGGCGGCGTCAACCGCGGCGGAGTCGTCGATTTCGTGGCCGACACGAAGTTCAGCGTCGACCGCGGGTTCTACGAGGATCCGTTCGAGGTGGAGATCACGACGCTGACTCCGGGCGCCGTGATCCGGTACACCGTCGACGGGACCGCGCCTTCGGAGACTCACGGGGAGGCTTACTCGGGGCCCCTGCTCATCACCACGACGACGACCCTGCGGGCCGCGGCGTTCAAGTCCGGCTATCTGCCCACGAACATCGACACGCAGACCTACATCTTCCTCGACGATGTGATCCGGCAGCCGAACAGCATCCCCGGCTACCCATCCTCCTGGGCGGGCTATCCCGCCGACTACGCCATGGATCCGGAGATCTGCACCAACACCGCGTCTCCGCACTATCAGCCGGCGATCAAGGATGATCTCAAGTCGATCCCCACCCTGTCGCTTGTCCTGGCGCCGGACGACCTGATGGGGCCGACGCGGGGCATCTACACCCATCCGCTCGACCGCGGCCTCGCCTGGGAGCGCGCGGCGTCCATCGAGATGATCCATCCCGACGCGCCCGAGGACGACTTCCAGGTCAACTGTGGGGTGCGCATGCACGGGAACTCGAGCGCTCGACCGGTCGAGGCGAAGCACTCGTTCCGACTCCTCTTCAAGCGCGACTACGGCCCGCCGAAGCTGCGCGAGGATATCTTCGACGAGTCGACAGCGGCCGGCGAGTACAACACGATCGTCCTGCGCTGCTTCTCGACCGACAGCTGGCACTTCAAGGACGGAGGCTCGCGCTACCGCCGCTGGGACTCGCAGTTCATCCGCGACCAGTGGATGCGCGACACGCAGCTCGCGCTGGGGCACATCGCGGCGCACGGAACGCACGTGCACCTCTACGTGAACGGCCTCTACTGGGGCCTCTACAATCCGTCGGAGCGTCCGGACGACGACTTCCAGGTGGCCTACCAGGGCGACAGGGCCGAGGACTGGGACATCATCAAGGACTTCAACGAGCTCTTCCGCGGGGAGCGCGCCTCCTTCGACCAGCTGATGAGCACCGCCAGCGCCGGGCTCTCGACGACGGCAGCCTACCAGCGAATCCAGGGCAACAACCCTGACGGCACCCGCAACCCGGCGTATCCCGTACTGATCGAGGTGGATCCCCTCATCGACTACATGATGCTCCACTTCTTCGCCGGCGCGGAGGACTGGCCGCACCACAACTGGTTCGCGGCCCGCAGCCGGACCGGGAATCTCGGCGGGTGGAAGTGGATCGTCTGGGACCAGGAGATCGTGCTCGACTTCGCCTACCGCGACCGTCTGAGCGTCTCCAACGACAACTCGCCGGCGCTGGTCTACGCGCGCATGCGGGCCAACCCCGACTTCAGGATGCGATTCGCGGACCGCGTGCAGATGCACATGTTCCACGGGGGAGCCCTCACCGTCGAGGAGAGCGAGCGCCGCTGGATGAAGCGGGCGCGGGAGATCGACCGGGCCGTCGTGGGAGAATCGGCGCGCTGGGGCGACTTCCGTGAGGACCACCCCGATCCGACGAACAGCCCCGCCGAGCTCTACACCCGCGAGGGGCACTGGATCGTCGAGCAGGAGAAGGTGATCGGCGAGTACATCCCCGAGTCCCACCGCCTGGCGATCCAGCGGTTCCGCAGCGGAGACCTCTATCCGCAGATCGATCCACCGAGCTTCAGCCAGCAGGGAGGGATCATCGAGGACGGCTTCGCGCTCGGCATGACGGCCGCCGAGGGGACGATCTACTACACGGCGGACGGGACCGACCCGCGGCTGCCGGGAGGGGAGGTCTCCCCCGCAGCGAGGATTGCGGGCCAGGCGTCGGCGGTCACGATCCTCGCCTCCGGAGCTCCGGCCCGCGCGCTGGTGCCCGCCGACGGCTCTCTCGGCCTCGCCTGGATCCAGCCCGGATTCGACGACGCGGGCTGGATCGCGGGCACGACGGGGGTGGGGTACGAGCGCACCACGGGCTTCGAGGAGCTGATCGGGACCGACCTCCTCTCGGCGATGGACGGCGCGAACGCTTCGGCCTACATCCGCGTCCGCTTCGACGTCTCGGATCCAGCAGAGATCGACGTGCTCACCCTCCGCATGAAGTACGACGACGGCTTCATCGCCTATCTCAACGGGACGGAGATCGCCCGCGTGAACGCGCCCGCCGGCGCGGAGTGGGACTCTGCGGCCACCGGCTCCCACGAGGACGGCTCGGCGGTGGTCTTCGAGGACTACGACGCGACGGCTCACGCGGGCCTGCTCCAGGCGACCGGCAACGTGCTGGCGATCCACGGCCTCAACTCGAGCCCGACGAGCAGCGACTTCCTCATCCTGCCGGAGCTCGTGTCCTCGCAGACCGATGCGACCGGGCTGGTCCTCGACGGCCCGACGCTGGTCAAGGCGCGGGTCTTCTCGGGGGAGTGGAGCGCCCTCAACGAGGCCTTCTTCTACCGCGACATCCCCCTTCGGATCACCGAGCTGATGTACAACCCGCGGCCGCCGGGGCCGGGGAGTCTCTACTCGGCGCAGGACTTCGAGTTCGTGGAGCTGCAGAACATCAGCGATGACGAGCTGGACCTCCACGGCATCCGGATCACGGGGGGCATCGACTACGAGTTCTCCCGCAGCCCGGTGACGCGCCTGGCGCCCAGGGAGGTGCTGGTGGTGGCCCGCGACGTGCTCGCCTTCGCGAGCCGGCACGACGTCCGCGGGATGAACCTCGTCGGCGGCTACTCGGGCCGGCTCAGCAATGGCGGCGAGCCGATCCTGCTCGAGGGACCGGCCGGCGAGCCGATCCTCGACTTCGAGTACGAGGACTCCTGGCACCCGGAGACCGACGGCGAGGGATACTCGCTCATCGCCGTCGATCCGGGCGCCGCTCCCGAGGCGTGGGACGCCGCCGCCGGCTGGCGGGCGAGCGACCTGGTGGACGGCTCTCCGGGCCTCGTCGAGGGCTCGGAGCCGCCTGTCGGAGGCTGGCAGATCCCCGGCGACATCAACCAGGACGCTCTGCTCGACATCTCGGACGCGATCAGAGCCCTGCTCTTCCTCTTCGCCGGCCAACCGCTGGCTCCGCCCTGCGAGGGACCGCTCGAGAGCGGCGGCAACATGGCGGTCATCGACGTGAACGACGACGGGCTCTTCAACCTCTCCGATCCCGTCTTCCTCCTCGGCTACCTCTTCCAGGGAGGCCGCCAGCCGCCGCTCGGCGCCCGGTGCCAGCGGATCGC
>JAFGKN010000433.1 GCA_016928605.1 Planctomycetota bacterium
ACGACCGGAAGGGGATGGTAGTTGTGGGCTCCGACGCTCTCCGCCAGACGGATGATCTCGCTGCTCGGTGCCCGGCTCATGATGCTCCCCCGTATCTCCGACTCCGCCTCTGACCCGGACTCGCCCGCCCTCTCCGCGTCCGTCGAGGGGACTGCAGAGGCATGTAGCGGCTCGGGCTTGACGCCGCTGTGCCGATCGACTCCGGCAGGTTCATCGCCTTCCGTCACGCGCTGGAGAGACGGATGCGAGCTCCCCGCTCGCGGGGAACGGAGGAGCTCGAGGAAGAAGCGCGAGGGCCGGTCAGGGAGACTTCACCTCCCCCACCTGGTTCCGGCTCATGATCGCCTGGAACTCCTCCGCCGTGAAGTAGGCCTGGGCGAACTCCTTGATGAGGTTCCGCAGGTGCTCGCACTGGGACAGGTCCACCGACTGCTTGGCCTTCATCGCATGGATGAGGATGTGGTGGAGGCTCGTGAGCTGGTTGACATACGCGCCGCGCGCGGGATCCTGGGGCGTCTTCGGCTTGACGCGCTGCGTCATGAAGTACTGGCTGGCGATGTGCTGGATCTCGTCCGCGTGGTCTTCCTTGTTCTTCACCCAGCGCACCATCTGGTTGACGTTGGGGCTCTCCTTGGCCGCCTCCTCGGTGAGCTCCAGGATGACCTGCATCGACTTCTCGACCGTCGTCACGTGCTCGAAAAGGAGATCGATGCGCAGAGGATCGTTGTAGATCCCGCAGGGAATCTCGCAATGCGATCGAGCGGCGGGCTGATTGCCCAGAAAGAGCGCGGCACACAAGATCGCCGAAAAGAACGCGAACTTCACCGTCGGCTTCATCGCGGGATCCTCCTCCTTGAAAGCCATCGAGAATCAGAAGCGGCCATCCTGTCCCCACGCCTTGGTGAGGACGCCAGCCTGCGCGTGTCCAGCACGAGCCCTGCCGAGCAGGTCGTGCCCGCATCGTAACGCCATCCGGGCTGCTTGACAAAGGATGGATCCAGGACCGGGCCTCCGCCGTCCGCTGCTGGGAGGCGCGGCCGCCCGCGCGCATGCGGAGGACCGAGATCGAATCGCCGGGCCGCGACCGTTTTTAGCTCGTCTCTCGGTGCCCCCCCGTTTAACATGGCTCTCTCCACATCCGGGTAAACAGCAGAGCAACGCGGGCGCGAGCTCCTGGAGAAGCGGCTCGCCCGCAGCGCAGAGTATCGGCAAACAAGGGAGACTGAGCATGAGACCCTCGGCCGCACGCCTGCCGGCGGCGAGGGCAGTTCTGGGCTGCGTGTTCGTCATCATCACCCTGCGGGCCTCGGCCGCCGACCTCGACGTGGTGGTCAACGAGGTACTCTACCACCCCCCTCCGGGGCTCGAGGACGCCGAGTTCATCGAGCTCCACAACCGGGGGGGCGATCCGGTCGACATCTCCGGCTGGAAGCTGTCCGGAGGAGCCAAGCTCACGGTCCCCTCCGGCACGACCATCCCCGCCGGAGGGTACCTGGTCCTCGTCCGCGATCGCGATCTGGCGGCGCTCCTCTACGGGGGCGCGTCGATCGTCGGCAATTACTCTGGCCGGCTCTCGAGGACCTCCGGCCGGATCCGTCTCGAGAACCGCGTGGGAGTGCTCGTCGATCAGTTCGACTACGCACGGAGCGACAACTGGCCGGAAGACGCAGCCGGCAAGGGCGCCAGCATCGAGAAGATCTCCCCGGAGCTCGACTCCTGGTTCGCGGACTCCTGGGAGGCGAGCCTCACCCTCCTGGGATCGCCGGGCAAGCTCAACACGCAGTTCCACCGGCTGGTTCCCCTCGAGATGATCCTGCCCGGAGAGGAGTGGAAGTACCTGAAGGGAACCGCCGAGCCGAGCGCCGAGCCCGGCGGGTGGGCTCAGCCGGCCTTCGACGATTCGGCGTGGGACGTCGGCCCGACGGGCATCGGCTACGAAGATGGCGACGACGCCACGGTGCTCGACGACATGGTCGGCAACTACTCCACCGTCTATCTCCGCAAGACGTTCGAGGTCGCCGACCCCGAAAAGGTCGAGACCCTCCGCTTCGTCGTCGACTACGACGACGGATTCGTCCTCTACCTCAACGGCGTGGAGGTCGCGCGGCGCAATGCAGGCGAGATGCCCGGCGAGCCGCTGCCGTACGACTCCCTCGCCAGCGCCAGCCGCGAGGCGGGAACCCTCGAGGAGATCGACCTGACGACCGATACGGCTCTGCTGGTGGCCGGCACGAATGCGCTGGCCATCCACGTCCTCAACGTCGAGCTCGACAGCACCGATCTCTCGATGATCCCTGCGCTCGCGAGCGAGGTCCTCGTCTCCGGGGCGGAGACATCGCTCAACCGCCTGGTGCCGTCGACTCCGGTCCCCCCCTCCAGCCAGTGGCTCTACTTCGAGGGCACCGAGGAGCCATCGGCCGGTCCCGGAGCCTGGACGCAGCTCGACTTCGGCGACTCCCTCTGGCCGGAGGGCACCGCCGGCTTCGGCTTCGGCGACGACGACGACGCGACCGTGCTGCCGATGCAGAACAGCTACACGACGGTCTACCTGCGCCGGTTCTTCTCCGTCCCGGATATCCAGCAGGTGCGGGGGCTCACCCTCGGCGTCGACTACGACGATGGCTTCATCGCCTACCTGAACGGAGTGGAGGTGGCCCGCGCGGGCGCGCCGGGCGCCGCCGGCGAGCTGGCTCCCCACGACGCCGTGGCTTCTCTCTCCCACGAGGCGGGGACGGTCGAGCTCTTCGACATCGCCGGAGCGATCGACTTGCTCCAGGCAGGCGACAACGTCCTGGCGCTGCAAGGCTTCAACCGGACCATCGACAGCTCGGACTTCTCGCTGCATCCCCGCCTCACGGTGCTGACCGCCGTCGAGGGCGACCCGGCGGCTGTGCGCGCCGGGGTGACGGTCAACGAGATCTACCTGCCGGAGGAGGAGACAGGCTGGATCGAGCTGTACAACCGCAGCTCCGAGGCCGCCGACGTCTCGGGCTACGGCATCTCCACCGATCCTCTCGACCCCCTCCTCCATCGCCTGCCCGAGGCGACGATCCTCCCCGCGGGGGGCCGGCTCGTCATCCAGGAGGCCGATCTCGGATTCACCGCTCCGGCCTCCGGGTTGCTCCTTCTCACCGATGCCACGGGCATCGTCCTCGTCGACGGGGCGCCCTATGAAATCCGCGATCCGGCGCTGAGCTGGGGCCGACACCCCGATGGCGAGGGCGACATCCAGGCGCTCGCAGCCCCCACGCCCGGCGAGCCCAACGAGGCGCCGCCCGACTGGGGCCTCGTCATCAACGAGATCATGTACCACCCGCTCGCCGATCCCTTCGCGGAGGAATCGGAGTGGGTCGAGATCCACAACGCTTCGGAGAGCGCCGTCGATCTCACCGGGTGGGCCTTCACCGGCAGCGTCGCCTTCGATCTGCCAGCAGCCGCGATCATCCCCGCCGGAGGATTCGTCGTCGTCGCCCGCGATCCGGCCGCCGTCGAAGCCGAGTACGGCATCAGCGGCGTCCTCGGCCCCTGCGGCGGACGCCTTCTCAACGACGGCGGTACGGTCGCGCTCCGCGACCACCTCGGCAATGTCGCCGACCTCGTGCGCTACGCGAGCGATGGCCGCTGGCCGGCCGCTGCAGGCGGCACCGGGCCCTCCGCCGAGCTGATCCATCCGGCGCTCGACAACTCGAGCGGCCTCGCCTGGAGGGCGAGCGCGGCGGCCGGCACGCCGGGCGCGGCGAACAGCTCCTTCGCGACCTCGGCGCCGCCGATCGTCGGGAGTCTGCGCCATTTTCCCCTGGTTCCCGATGCCGGCCAGTCCGTGACGGTCTCCCTCGAGGCCTCGGGCCTCGCCCCCATCGAGGAGGTCCGCATCTTCCACCGAGCCAGCGGCGCCGCGGCGTTCTCGCTCGACTTCCTCCGCGATGACGGCCTGTCGGGCGACGGCGAGGCCGGAGACGGCATCTTCGCGGGCGCGCTGCCGCCGCAGCCGCTCGGCACCGTCGTGGAGTTCTACGTCGAGGTGGAGGACGCCGGCGCGATGGTGCAGGTCGTCCCGCCGGATGCTCCCGAGGAGTGCAACCTCTATCTCGTCGACGGTCCCGGCGAGCGCCTGGGCGCTCCCCTCTACCGGGTGATCATGACTCCGGAGGACCGCTTCGAGCTGGAGAGCCGGGACGTGGAGAGCGACGTCCTTCTCAACGCAACGTTCGTGGCGGCCGACAGGCCCTACTACCGGGTCGGCGTCCGGTACCGGGGCCGGAGCGCACGATTCGTCACGCCCAAGAGCTACCGCGTCGAGTTCACGCGCGACGAGGATCTCGAGGGCATCGTCCACCTCGATCTCAACGCCAACCGTCCCCACCACCAGCAACTCGGCATGCGGATCTTCCGCGGCGCGGACGTGCCGGCGCCGCTGACGAGGATCGTGCGCCTCATCTTCTGCGGCGATGCCGAGCTCACCTACGTCCGCGCGGAGGACGTCGACGAGGACTTCCTGCGCCGCACGTATCCGGAGCCCGACGGAGAGGACGGCGGGAACCTCTACCGCGGCCTCGAGGACGGAGACCTCGACTACCGGGGTGCCGATGAGGAGGCTTACCGCCCGAGCTACCGGAAGGTGACGAACGAGGAGCAGGACGACTGGTCCGACCTGATCGCCCTTTGCGACGCGCTGGCGAACACGCCGGACGGCGAGCTCGAGACCGCGCTGCCGCTCGTGATCGATGTCGAGGAGTGGGTCCGGTTCTTCGCCGTCCACACGCTCATCAGCACGCAGGAGGAAGGCATCTGCCGCGACGGAGGCGGCGATTACTTCGTCTACCGGCGCCCCTCCGACGGGCGCTTCGTCATCATCCCCGGAGACCTGGACGACAGCTTCCGCGTCCCCACGGAGCGTCTCTTCCGGCCCTCCCTGCCGCAGATACGCCGCATCCTCGAGCATCCGCGCTGGGCTCCGGTCTACTTCTCGCATCTCGTCGACCTGGGAGGCACGTATCTCTCGGCCGAGCGGATGAGCGATGAGACCGCCGCGCTCGAGGGGCTCTTCACGAGCTCCGAGCTCGCCTCGGTGCAGGACTTCGCCGCCAACCGCCTCGTCTTCCTCGACACGCAGATCAGCCGCGAGTTCACGGTGGAGCTGCGCCCCTCGACCCTGGTGGCCGAGGGCGCCGAGTGGCGGTTCTTCCGCGGCACGCACGAGCCCTCCGCCTTCCCCCTGGAGTGGACAGCCATCGACTTCGACGACGCCCTCTGGGAGATCGGTCCATCGGGCTTCGGCTACGGCGACAACGACGATGCCACAGTGCTCGACGACATG
>JAFGKN010000434.1 GCA_016928605.1 Planctomycetota bacterium
AATCACGGCTCTTGGATCATCCTGCGCGGCTGCTCGCCGGCCACTTCCTCCGGAGAAGCCGCCGGGCAGCTGCCCTTTGCAGCCGGTCGGCCCTTGCGGTGAGCTGCCGGGATTCCTATCCTGTCCCTTGGCGTGCTTGATCCGAAAACCGCGTCCCCGGGCGAGACCGCGGAGGCAAACACGGCGATGCCCCGCGTCTTCCCCTCGATCCTGCCGGAGGAGGTCCATCATGATGAAGCCGATCTCGCTGCTCGTCGTTCTCGGGGTGGCGACAGCCCTCGCCTCGAGCTGCCGCAAGGTGGAGGCTCCCGGGGCCGCAAAACCCGCGGTCCTCGTGACGCTCCCCTCCCACTGCCACACGCCCGACGGCTGCACCCTGACCGCCGGCGGAGACATCATCCTCTCGGTCCCCAACTTCAACAACAAGGTCCTGCTCGCCGAGAAGAAGATCGAGAAGCCGGCGCCGGCCCTCATGGTCAAGATCGACAAGCAGAACAAGCTCGCGACGTGGTACGAGTTCCAGGAGAAGGACCTGCACGCGGACACCGGGATCGTCGGCCCCATGGGGTGCGACATCGGACCCGATGGCAACCTCTACGTCGCCGACAACCAGCTCTTCGAAGATCCCGCCCACAAATCGCGCCTCCTCCGGATCAACGTCGAGGACGGCAAGGCGGTCAGCGGCGATCCCGTCGTCGTCGGCTTTATCGTCTCGAACGCCGTCATCTGGCGCGGCGACAAGGTCTACGTCAGCGAGACCATGCTCGAGACGCCGGCTCCCCCCGCAGAGGGAAAGGCGCCCGAGAAGCTTCGCAGCGGCGTCTACTCGATCTCGATCGAGGAGTGGAAGGACGGGCCCGTCCAGCTCAAGCCGTGGAGCGCCGATGCCCCCGATCCGCACCTCATCACCACCTACGAGACGAGCGGCAGGATCGGCTTCGGCGCCGATGGCCTCACCTTCGACGAGGAGGGCAATCTCTACTGCGGCATCTTCGAGGACGGCGTCATCTACAAGACGGCGTTCGACGCCGACGGCAAGCCGAAGGAGACAGCGGTCTTCGCAAAGGCGGACACCATGAAGTGCTGCGACGGCATCTTCTGGAGCCAGGCCGACAAGAAGATCTACGTCTCCGACTCGCTCATCAACGGCGTCCACGCGGTCGATCTGAAGGGGAACGTCGCCACGGTCCACTCGAACGGCGACACGGACGGCGCGGACGGCTCCCTGGACCAGCCCTGCGAGGTCATCGTGCGCGGCAGCGAGCTGATCGTCGTCAACATGGACATGCCGTTCCCATCGGACCTGCTCACCAACACGAAGATCGACGAGCCGTACACGCTGTCTGTCATCCAGCTGCCGAAGTCGTAGTCACTCCACGCCCAACTGGTCCTTCCGCTCGCGGCCGAGGCGGTCCGCGGCGATCATCGCGTCGATGATCATGTCGGAGGTGACCGGAAAGTTGTGCGCGGCGCAGAGGGATCCCTCGCCGGCGCAGACATCGCCGATCGGCCGGAGGCGCTCCCGCGAGATGCCCTCGAGGTTGAGGTCGGCGAAGGTCACCGGCAGCCGCACCGCCACCTCGAAGTCGACGATCCGGTGCATCCACTCGACCTCCATGTCGACGTCGAGGCAGAGCTGCGCCACGACCCCGAATCCGACCTTGTGGCCGTGCATCAGCTCGTGGCACTCCGGGTAGTCGTTGAGCGCGTTGGCGATCATGTGGGCGGTGGCCACGCCGCCAGACTCGAAACCGATGCCGGAGTGGAGCACGTTCGCCTCGACCACCTTCTCGACGGCCGGAGTGACGACGCCCGCCTCGACCGCGCGCAAAGCCTCCTCGCCGAACTCGAGCAGCGTGTCGAAGCCGAGCCTTGCGATCGCCATGGCGGCGAGCGTCGCCGTGCCGCCGGCGAGGTTGACGGAGCGCGTCTTGTAGCAGACCTCCGCCTCGACCCACGTGGAGAGCGCATCGCCCATCCCCGAGATGAACGCCGGCAGGGGGCCGCGCGCGATGACCTCGGTGTCGACGAGGACGAGGTCGGGATTGCGCCCCCAGCTCTCGAAGCCGTGGAACCTGTGCTCCTCGTCGTACCAGACGGTGTAGGAGCTGGTCGGCGAGTCGTTCGAGGCGATGGTGGGGACGGTCACCATCGATAGCCCCGTCTGGTGGGCGGCGGCCTTGGCCGTGTCGAGGGCCTTGCCTCCGCCGACGCCGACCACGATGTCGGCCGAGGCCTTGCGGGCCTCTTCTGCCACGCGCTTCACCTCGCCGGGCGTGGACTCACCCCCGAAAGCCACCTCCACCGGATCGATGCCAGCGCCGCGGCAGCTCGCGGTCACCGTCTCGCCGACGATCCCGCGGACCGTCGCGTCCCAGAGGAGGAGCGGTCTCTTCCCGATGGCCGCGAGGCAAGAGCCGATCTCGCGCATCACGCCCCGTCCCTGGACGTACTTCCTCGGCGCAATCAGTACCATCTTCATCCTGCTGATCCTCCTGAGACAATGCCGCTCGTCGCTCCGCTCGGCGCAGATGAGCGGACGCAAAGATAACCTTCATGTTGCGTCTTGTGGACCCTGCTCCAGCCCGGCTCGCCGCGGTCCGTCCGAGATGCGATGGTTGAGCGGACGCAGCGTCGGGTAGAGATCCCGGTAGAGATCGAACCACTCCTTGTAGCGTCGGGCGCGCCGTGCATCCGGCTCGAAGACCCGCCCCGGTCGAAAGACGCGCCGGTACGCCTCCTCCTCGTCGCGGTAGAGACCGACGCCGATCCCGGCGAGGATCGCCGCTCCCAGCGGAGTGACCTCCTCCATGTCCGGCGCCTGGATCGGCCTCCCGATGACGTCCGTCTTGGTCTGCATCCAGAGCTCGTTGCTGACGCCGCCGCCCACCGCCACGAACTCTCCGAGATCCTGCCCGAGCCCCACCTCCATCGCCTGGACGATGTCCCGGAACTGGTAGCCGAGGCCCTCGATGATCGCCCTCGCCATGTCCCCCTGTCCGCAGAGCGTGCTCAGCCCCACGAAGGCCCCCAGCGAGCGGTCGTCCGGCACGGGACAGCCGGCGGCGGACAGATGCGGGAGAAAGAAGACCCCGCGCGCGCCCGGCGGCGAGGCCGCGGCGCTCCGCATCAGGTGGTCCCACTCCGTCCCTCCTTCCCGCTCGGCCCGCGCGCGAGCCTCGTGCCCGTAGTTCTTGCGAAACCACTCGAGCGCCTCTCCCGCCGGCGTCGAGCCCCACGCGGAGTACATGCCGCGCGCGACGTGGGCCTGGATGGTGAGCCCCACCTCCCTCACGCTGCGGGTCAGCGCCGGCTCTGCCGTGGACGTGAGCACGCTCTCCCAC
>JAFGKN010000435.1 GCA_016928605.1 Planctomycetota bacterium
GAACGCGTGCTTTCTCTTGCGGCCGATCTCCCGGCGGAGCTTGTCTTCCCGCGGCACGAGATCCACCTCGCAAAGCGCCGTGCCGACACCCTGGAGGGCGCAGCCGAGCGCGCTGGCGAAGGAGGGAAGCTGCGTCTGGAGCAGCTTCAGATCGACGTCGCGGTTGACGCGGAAGTGCTGGATCGACTGGACCCGCACGACCGGAATCGCAAGCTGCTCCTCGAGGAACTTCTTGATCCCGATGGTCTTCGACCCGTTGCCGAGCAGGTACAACCGCTTGAAGTTCAGCTCTCCGGCCTGACTGCGGTAGAAGCCGATCGAACGGTGGATCTCCCCCACCAGCTCCTTGAGCTTGGGCTGGATCACCGCCTGGAAGATCTTGATCGCCTGCTTGGGCGCGCGGCTCGACTCCAGCTTGAGGCGCTCTGCCTCGGGGTAGGCGAGCCGGAAGCGGCTCATGATCGCCCGCGTCATGTCTCCCCCGGAGTGCGGGATCGGACGTATCCAGAACCGCGAGCCGTCGACCAGGATCAGATCCGTGTGGGCCGCGCCCAGATCGAGGACGATCGAGGCTTCCTCGGGCCGGATATCGTGAGCGACGAAGTTCAGCACGCCGAGGTAGCCGATGCTGATCAGCTCCACATCGAGGCTCTCGTTGGCGAAGTCGACGAGAAAGTCATCCACCGCCTCGCGCCGGATGGCGAAGAGCGCGATCTCACGCTCCTCGCCGGGCAGGTAGTCGCGCTGGACGATGTGGAAGTCCCAGGTCACCTCGTCGAGCGGGAAGGGGATCTGCTGGGAGGCCTCGTAGCCCACCATCTCGTTGACCCTCTTCTCGTCGAAGGCGGGCACCTTGATGAACCGCGAGAAGGTCCCCTGACCGGGGTGGACGACGGCGACCGGCCCCCGCACGCCGTGGCGCGATCGGAAGATGCCGAGGGCCTCGCGCCCCGCTGCCGCAGCGTCCACGCCGTTCTTGCCGATCGGATAGTCGATCTTGTCGACTGCCATGATCTCGATGTTGTTCTGGTCGCGCCGCAGCTGGACTGCCTTGAGCGAGGACCTTCCGACATCAATGCTCCAGATGGTGCTGAACGCCATGGAGAACCTGTCCTGTCAACAGTGGCTGATGGGTTCGAAACGGAAGTGGAGACACCGGCCCGGCCGCACGCATGCACGACGTCGTGCAGCGGCCGTGCGAAGCCCTCGTCTCTTCCGGAGCGAGCGGGACGTCGTCGATAGGAATTCAACCGGATACGAGGCTGGCCGGCCCGCCCGCGCTTTGCGCGGAAGCACCGAGGCCGCAACGCTCGCAGGCGAGCCCTGCCGGGCCCTGAGCTCGACAGGAGACGCCGCTCGTGAAGATCCGAGCGACATTCCTTGCCAACACGACCTCGCAAGATCCTAACAAAACGGTTGGACGAGACTTAGCCAACGTAAGGATCGTAGCACACCCTCCGATAACGTGTCAATCGTCGGCGGAGTCGCACACTGCGCAGCATCCCGCCGCGCTCAGCGAATCTCGAGTGAAAACAAAGCTGGAACGCTGAAGGGTCCGCCCGCTGGCGGAAGGAGGCTGGAGAGCACCCACTCCGGAAGAAGCTGCCCCGGAGCACCCGGTCTGGCAGCTCGAGACCCTGGGAACGCTGCACACACCCCGCTCCGGCGCCCGCCGGCGAAGGGCCCAGCGACCCCAACGATACCTGGAAGCCTTCCGGCGAGGCGGCTCCCTGCTTCTCCTTTAGAGCCGATCCCAAAAATCCATCCTGGCTTCGGCCATCTGTAGAGCCGACGCAGCGGTTTTCGGGACAGTCTCCTGGGTACTTGCTCGCCGCACGCGCGCCGCCGCCCGGTCACACCTGGCGGTCAGAGCGTCCTACGACTCAAAACATAGAATGCAAGGCGAGTTTACAGCCTCGAAGATGACGAAGTCAAGGCGAAAGGTCGCCCGCGCGCCTCGCGTCGCGCCGGCCGGCGGAATCAAGCGATCCCGAGCAGCTTCATGATCGCCTGCACGTCCTCCCACGCCTTCCTCTTCTCGGCGGGAGAGCGGAGAAGATACGCGGGATGGTAGGTAACTCGCACCGCGATGCCGCGGCGCTGGTGAAAGCGGCCGCGCAGCGCGCTTATGCTCGCCTCCGGACGGTCGAGCAGCGCGCGGGCCGCGACCAGCCCCAGCGCGCAGATCACCTCGGGCGCCACGATCTCGATCTGGCGCTCGAGGTAAGGCAGGCACTCGGCGATCTCGCTCGCGTCCGGATTGCGGTTGCCGGGAGGGTGACACTTGATGACGTTCGCGATGTAGACATCGCCGCGTCTGAGGCGCATGCCCTTCTCGATGATGTCCGTGAGAAGCCGGCCGGCCTTTCCCACGAAGGGCTCTCCCCGGCGGTCCTCGTCGAATCCGGGCGCCTCGCCCACGAACATCAACCGCGCGCAAGGATCGCCGGCGCCGAAGACGGCCTGCGTGCGCCGGCGGCAGAGACCGCACTTCGAGCAGCCGGCCGCCTCGGCGCGGATCGGAGCGAGAAGCCGCTCGCGGCGCTCCCGCTCCGCGGCGTCTGCGGGCGGGGAGGCGCTCGCCGCCGCCGGCGAGCCGGCGAGCGAGCCCGAGCCTGCGGGAACTGCGCCGCCGCCGGAGATGACGCCCGAGCGCGAGCCGCCGGCCGCTCCGGCGGCGCCCGCGCCCCGCAGCCGCGGAGCCTGCGGCGCTCCCCTGCGGGCCCCCGGCACAGGAGGGACCCGGATGGGCAGATCGCCTCCGAACATCCTCACGAGCTCGAGCCGCCGCCGGATGGCGCGCGCCAGGTCGCGGTCGCTCAGATCGCTCAGATCGCTCTCCATGCCTCGACCCTCTCCGCGCCGGGGACCTCCACCTCGCCCTCGAGCACAGCGGCGCGGGGGCCCGCGTCCGCCGGGGCGGCTCCGGGAAGAGGATCCAGGACCTCGCCCACCAGGCCGTCTCCATCCTGGGCCGCTGCCCGCACGCGCAGCAGGCGCCCCACCAGCCGCTCGACGCGCAGGCTCCGCGGCAGCGGGCACCTCACGCGCACGTACCGGTCCGTCAGCCCCTCCAGCCAGCCTTCGCGCCTCGAGCGCCCGGCCCCCTCGACGAGGATCTCGAGCGGCCGTCCGATCCAGCGGCGCTCGTAGGCGCGGCGCATCTCGACCGCGGCCTCCCCCACCCGTGCAGCCCGGCTGCGGATCTCATCCGCCGCGACTCGATCGGGGAAGCGCGCCGCGAGCGTCCCCTCCCGCGCGCTGAAGGGAAAGACATGGATGCGCGCGAAGCCGAGCTCGCGGTAAAGGTCGAGAGAGCGCTCGAAGCGCTCCTCGGTTTCTCCCGGATGGCCGGCGATGACATCGGTGGTGATCGCCGGATCCTCGAACCTCTCCCGCAGCGCGGCGATCGCCCGCCGGTACTCGGCGACGGTGTATCCCCTGCGCATCCGGCGGAGGACCTCGTCGTCTCCCGCCTGGATCGGAACGTGCCAGTGGCGGCAGAAGACCGGATCGGCGAGCACGTCGAGGAGACCGGCGGTGAACGCCGGCGCACCCAGCGAGCTGAGCCGGATGCGGCGCACGCCGGCCGCGGAGCCCGCCGAGGCGACGCGCTCCAAAAGAGATGGCAGCGCGGCCTCGGGATCGAGGTCGAGGCCGTAGTCCTGGAGCTGCACTCCCGAGATGACGATCTCGCGGTGGCCGGCGCCCGCGAGCCGGCGCACCTCGTCGACGACCGCTTCGGCCGGACGGCTGCGAGAGAGCCCGCGCAGGCGGGGAATCACGCAGAAGCTGCAGAAGTTCCGGCATCCGTCCTGCACCTTGATCACGGCACGCGTCCGGCCGCTCCAGCGCGCGATGCCGAGGTCGAGCAGGTCTCTCGCACCCGGCGGCGGGCGCTCGCCGGGACGCCAATCCCCCCTCAGGAAGCTCGCCACGAGGCTCTTCTCGCGGTTTCCAGCCGCGAGCGCCACCTGCGGGATGCGGGCGATCCTCTCCTTCTCCTCGGCCGTCGAGCAGCCGACGAC
>JAFGKN010000436.1 GCA_016928605.1 Planctomycetota bacterium
CCGCCCGTCCCCGTGAAGTCGGCGAAGGCGGGATAGCCGCCGCCCGTCAGCGGCACGCTCCACTCGCGCGGGTTTCCCCCCATCGCCGCGTCGAGGAAGTAGCCCCTTCCCTCGAGGCCCTGGAACACGGGGTGGTCCGCTTCCACGGGGACGATGCTCGCGGCGTAGCGGTCGGTCCCGGCGGGGACTCTTCGCGGCACGGAGGTCTCCATCCCGAGGTCGTGCACGAGCGCGAGCGCCGCCCCGGAGAGGAGAAGCGCGCCGCCCTCCTCGACGCGGCGCCGGAGAGCGCTCCGGGACGCCGGGGAGCGAAGAGCATCCGGCACCTGCGCCCTCTCGCCCTCGTGGATCCAGACGACGCGGAAGCGCTCGAGGGTCGCAGGCATGCCTCCCTCCGCCCAGAACCGCCCCTCGCCGTCGGTGGCGACGAGCACCGCTCCCGCCTCGCGCCGCGCGAGCGCGAGGGCGGCGCGCGCCTCCGGGCCGAGCGCGGCCTCGGCTCTCTCCGCGATGGCATCATCGGTCGTGCGATCCGTCGCAGGCCCGCGCGGCACGAGAAAGGCCACGCCAGCCTCCTCCGCGAGCTCGGCCGAGGTGCCGCCATCCGGCGCGATGCCGAGGAGCGCGAGAGCCGCGAGCAGACGCCAGAGAGGAGCGAAGGGGCCGTTCACCGGAGCTACCTCAAGGACGACCGGGGTGTGGATGAACGAGAGAGCGCGCCGGGAGCGACGCAGCGACAAGCGACGGGCAAGACATTCCACTGTTCTGACCTGACGCGAGCCCGCGGGCAAGAGGATTCGCTCCGGCTGCGATCCTTCCGCGAGGTCGAGGTATACTCGTGCTCCGCCGCCTCCCCGCGTCCGAAGCGGCTCCATGCGGTTCCGAGCTGCGGCCGGAATCCAAGGAGGTTTCCTTCGATGCGTTCGCTTTTCGAAATCGCTCCTCCCTCCGACCGGCGCCTCGGCCGGCGCGGCGCCGCCACCCGTGCCGCTGACCCCGCCGCGTGCCGGCTCGCCGGCGCCGGATGCGCTGCCGCGCCGTTCACCGCGGCAGCGCTGGTCGCCGCGACCTTCGCCGCCGCCCTCCGTGCGGAGCCCGCGGGCGAAGGCCCTCGCTCGGGGGCCGAGGTGCGGGATGTATCCCCCGACTGGATGCCGGCAGAGCGGCGGCAGATCCCAGTCGTCGCGGCGGAGGCATCGTCGTTCCTCGCGGCAGACGGCGACACGTACGCGCCGCGCCGCGCCGCCGACGGCGACCGCCGCACGAAGTGGGTCGCGAGCGAGCTGGCGAGCGAGGCCGCGCCGCAGTGGATCACGCTGAGGCTTCCGGGCGCGCACGAGGTGTCCGGCGTCGCCCTCTTCGGCGAGGCCCCGGGGAACGACGGCGTGCGCGATGCGCGCGTCGAGGTGTCGAGCGGCGACGACGGGTCCTTCGCGGTCGTCGCGAGGGTGGAGGATGCGCGCTCGGCCGCGTGGGTCGCCGGCTTCGAGCCCGTGAGGACATCGGCCGTGCGGCTCGTCGTCACGCGCTCCGGAGGGGCGTCGACGCACACCGACGTGTGGGAGATCCTCGTGCTCGGGAGCCCGATGTCATCCGAGGAGCTCGAGCGCTGGGTCGCCGATCGCCTCCGCGCATGCCGGGAGCTTCTGGAACGGCTCAGGACTGCCGGCGGCGCGCCGCGTCCGGACGCGCCGGACTCGAGCCTTCCGCCGGAGCCGGGCGCGGCGTCGGAAACCGATGTCTCGAGGCCGAGTGCGGTGCAGCCGAGCCCGCTGGATCTCGTCGCCCGGCGATGCGAGGATCTCCTGAGCGGACTCGAGGGCCGGCTCGCCTCCTGGATCTCGCTGGGCGCTCCGGAGCGGCTCGCCGTCGCGGAGGAGGCGGAGCGACTGCACGGGACGCTCGGGCGAGCGGCCGCGGTGGCCGAGCGGGCGGCCGCGGCGCTGAGGTCGCGGTCGGCGGAGATCGATGCGGCGAGGGCCGCCGCGCGCCGGCTCGGGGGCGGCGAGGGCGCGGTCGCCGCGCGAGAGAACGGCCGCGCGCTTCTCGCCACCGGCCGCATCGTCGTGAGCATCGACGAGGCGACGGGGAATCTCGACGCGACGTGGCTCCGGCTCGACGGCGCGGTCCGGGGCGCCGGGATGGAGATCGAGATCGACGGCAGCAGGTCGACGCCGGCGGGCGCGGCGGCCCGCATCGAGCCCTGCGACGGCGCGCTCGGCGCGGGGATCGCCGTGCGGCAGACTTGGGGCTCGGGAGTCGAGATCGAGCGCTTCGTGCGCGTCCACGACGCATGGCCGCTGGTGGTGGTCGGCGGAAGCGTGACGAACCGGACCGACCGCGATGTGTCTCTCGGCGAGGTGCGCCTCATCGACGTCTCGCCCGCGGCCGGCGGATGGTGGTTCGCAGGCTCGGTCCTCGAGTCTCCTGCGGCGGTGCTCATCGCCGGGATCTCGGAGCTCCTCTGCGAGCCGGCGGCGCCGGCCGGCGGAGACCTTCGCGAGGATGAGCGGAGGTACGCGGGGACGAGCGTCCTCGCCCTCGGCCATCGGCGCGCCGGCGCAGGAGGCGCTCCCGGCGGGGCGGCGGCCGGCGGGGGTGCACTCGGCGGCCTCGTGATCGGATTCCTCCGCGCCCGCGAGGCTCGGCCGGACGTCGAGGCTCTGTTCCTCCCGGGTGTCGGCGGCACCGCTCTCTCCGCGCGGCAGCGGTTTCTCGGCCGCGTCCTCCGCGCGGGCGAGACGCTGGCGCTCGATCCCGTCGCCCTGTCGGCGTCGGCGACCTTCCACGATGCCCTCGAGCTCTACGGCGATGCGGTCGCCGCGTCCTCGTCCCTCCCCGTCCGCAGAGGCGCGAACTCCCTCTGGTGCAGCTGGTACGCGCATCGGATGGCCATGACGGAGGACCTCGTGCTCGCGAACGCCGCGGCGGCGGCCCGGCATTTCCATCCCCTGGGCATGGATGTGATCCAGCTCGACCACGGCTGGCAGCGGGGCGACATCACGGGGGACTGGCGGCCCAACGAGCGCTTCCCGCACGGCCTCGCGTGGCTCGCGGAGGAGCTCAGGTCCCGCCACGGGATGGCGCTCGGCGCCTGGATCTCGCCGACCGACGTCGCCGAGACGAGCGAGACCTTCCGCGAGCACCCGGAGTGGGCGCTCAAGGACGAGGCGGGCCGGCCCCGCGTCAACTGGCGCTGGTACTGGAAGCCGAACCCGGACTGCTACGAGCTCGATGCCTCGCGGCCCGACGCGGCGGAGTTCATCGAGGAGACGTTCTCGCGGCTGGCGAGGGAGGGAGTCTCCTACTTCAAGATCGACTTCATCGCGCCGGCGGCCGGGGAGCACTTCGTGCAGGCGGACCCTTGCGTCACGCGCGGCTGGGGCGTCCTCGCGCGGGCGATGGAAGCCGTCCGGCGGGGCGCCGGCGAGCGGTCGTGGATCCGCTACTGCCAGACGCCGCCTCTCCTCTCCGTCGGGCTCGCGGACAGCGCCTACGGAGGCAGCGACACGCTCGACGCGGGGCTCGGCGGCGACATCGGTGTCCTCCGGACGAACGCCAGATCCCTCGCCGCCGGCTGGTGGATCCAGGACCGGCTCTACCATCGCGAGGTCTGCGACATGAGCGTGCGCATGCAGGCGCCGGTGGAGGAGGTCCGGATGCGGCTCGCCCTGATGACCCTCGCCGGCTGCAGCATCTCGTTCAGCGACGAGCTGCGGTTTCTGCCGCCGTCGAGGATCCTCCTGATGCAGAAGTGCCTGCCGCCGGGATGCCCTCCCATGCGGCC
>JAFGKN010000437.1 GCA_016928605.1 Planctomycetota bacterium
TGCTCGGCCATCACGAACGAGAGCGCGGCCGACGGCGTGGCGAGGTAGATGAGCGCGATCCGCATCTCCTCCGGCCCGAGCCCGAGGGCCAGCCCGACGCCCCATCCGATGAGCGGAGCCAGGCCGCACTTGATCGCGGCGGCGACGACAGCCGCACGCCGGCTCCCCCGCCAGCCGGCTGCACCGAGCGTGGCGCCGAGCCCCAGGAGGGCGAGCGGCAGCGCCATCTGGCCGAGCGCATCGCACGTGCGGCTCACGGAGTGCGGCAGCGTCCAGCCCGCCAGGGGGAAGAGCGCACCCGCGATGCAGGCGATCACGAGGGGATTGGTCAGCCCGCGGAGGATGAGGCGCCAGGGCGAGACGCGCGCTTCGCCGGCGCCAGGGGCGAGGAGGACGAGAACGCCGAGGACGTTGTAGACCGGGATCACCGGCGCGATGGCGAGGATGGCGAGCCCCTCCCAGCTTCCGCCTCCGGCGGTCTCGCCACCGGGAAGCGAGTAGAGGATGACCGGCAGCCCCACGTAAGCGAGATTGCCGCGCCAGCAGGCCTGCACGAAGGCGCCGATCGAGCGGCGGGGCAGCCGCATCGCCCAGGAGGCGGCGTAGCCGATCAGGATGAGGAGGGCGAGCGCCGCGAGCATCACCCACATCACCGGCAGCATCCGGCTGCCGCCCGGGCCGGCCGTCGCGACCTTGACGAAGAGCAGCGCCGGGAGGCCGACGTAGAACGTCAGCCGGTTCATGCCGCGGAAGCACTCCGGCGGGAGAAAGGCGGAGCGCCTCAGCAGCCAGCCGATGGCGGTGATGGCGAAGATGGGCGCGAGCGTGTCGAAGGTGTCCATGAGGTCGAGGGATGCCTTTGCCTGTCCGGCTCGCCGCGGGCTATCCAGCCTTCACGATCCAGACGAAGACGCCGACGAGCAGCGCGACCGCGGCCCAGCCGACGAGAAATCCGATGATCGAGCGGCGCGACGGGACCAGGATCTCCAGGCCGGTCCACGCCGGGAAGAGGAGCCGCCGCGGCGGAACCTCGGCGTCCGCCGGAAGCGTGCAGGGCTCGTCGACGACCTCGCCCTCCTTCACCGGCGTGCGGACGAGCGCGTAGAACCGCTCGAGCTTCTCACTGTCGACCCTCCGCGTGAAGAGGCTGACAGCGACCCCCGCGACGAGCCCCGCCGCGAGGAAAAACGCTATCTGCCAGGGGAGGAAGACCTCGGCCTTCGATCCCTTCTCCACGACGAAGCCCAGCGCTTCAGCCCCCGGCAGGCGCCTCGCCAGCTCCACGCCGAAGCTCTGGTTCGTGATCCACCAGACGAGGCCGAGGGCGAGCGTGGAGGCCCACGCGCCGGTCGGCGTGGCACGCCTCCAGAAGAGCCCCATCCAGAAGGCGATCGCGAGGAGGGAGTTCACCTTCCAGAAGCTCTCCAGGCCGGCGACCACGCCTTCCAGGCTGAAGGCGCAGATCACGCCCGCGGCCACCACGCCGAGCGATGAGATGCGCGCCACCCAGAGGTAGTGGCGGTCCGAGAGGCCCGGCCTCCGCCACTTCTTGTAGATGTTCTCGGTGAAGAGCCCGGCGGAGGCGACCATGAAGGCGTCGCACGAGCTCATCACCGAAGCGAGGAGCCCCGCGAGGAAGAGCCCCAGCATCCCGGGCAGGATCGCCGGCAGGATCTGCCGCGCCACCTCGCCGAAGACCTGATCCTCGTGGATCTCGCTGCCGGCGAAATGCGCGATCCCCGCGACGCCGATGAGGCACCAGGCGATGGTGCAGACGCGCTTGATCAGGTTGCCTCCCATGAAGCCCACCTGGCCGTCGAGCTCGGTGCGGCCCGCGGCGCAGTTCCCCATGACGTGGGGCTGCGTGACTATGTTCACCAGGGCGTTGAGGCAGAGCATGAAGACGTAGAAGACGCTGATCTCCTCGGGAGCGACGAGCGAAAGGTAGTTGCGGTCCGGGGCGAGATCCGGCAGCGTCTCCCGGAGCCCCGCCATGCCCCCCACCTCCACGAGGATGTAGGGGAGGAGGATGAACGAGAATGCGATCGTCAGCACGCCCTGGATGAAGTCGGTGATGACGGCGGCGCCCAGGCCTCCCGCCATCCCGTAGACCACGAAGAGGACCGTCATGATCGCGATCGCGATCTCCGCTCCGATGAGGTCGCCGGTGCAGGCTTCCACGACCGCGCTCGACCCCTTGAGCATCACGCCGATGTTCACGGTGTAGGCGGCGAGCGCTACGGCGGCGTAGAGGATGGCGACCGAGCGGTCGTAGCGTGCCTCGAAGACGTCCGCGGTCGTCAGCGCCCGGAACCTCCGCATGGCCGGAGCGATGAGCCAGTAGAAGGGCGATGCGAAGAGCCAGAGCCACTGGTACCAGATGCCCGAGACGCCGCTCGTGTAGCTTTTCGCCGCCACGCCCACCGCCTGGTCGGAGTGGGTGCCGGTGCCGAACGAGAAGAAGACCATCAGCGTCTTACCGAACCTCCTGGGCATGACGAAGTCGGAGGTCTTCTTGACGCGCCGCGCGCTCCACACGCCGATGCAGGTGATGCTCGCGAAGTAGATGGCCAGCATGGCGATGTCCGCGGCGTGCAATCCGAGCATGTTCGTGAAGCTCCCGGCACTGATGATCAGATCAGGATCCCCGCGACGCAGGCGGTCATGAAGCCGGCCAGCGCGCCGCCGAGCATGGCGCGGAAGGCCAGGCGGGCCAGATCGCCCTCGCGTCCGGGGATCAGGGGGCCGAGCCCCCCGAGCTGCACTCCGACGGATCCGAAGTTCGCGAATCCGCAGAGGGCGTAGGTGGTGATCGTGATCGAGCGCGGGCTCAGGCGCACGTCGGAGCCGTCCGCCATCCAGGACGCGAGGCGCTCGTAGGCGATGAACTCGTTGGCGACCATCTTGATCCCCAGCAGCTCTCCCACGCGCAGGCAGTCTCCCATCTCGACGCCCATCAGCCACGCGAGCGGCGCGAAGAGGTACCCGAGGAAGAGCTCGAGCGACCAGCCGGCGTGGAGCCATCCCACGAATCCGTTGACCAGGGCGATCAGGGCGAGAAACGCGATGAGCATGGCGGCGACGTTGATCGTCAGCTTCACGCCGTCGGAGGCCCCCGCCGCCACCGCGTGGAGGAAGTTGACCGTCTGCCTCTTCACCTCGATCCTCACCGTCCCGAGGGTCCGCGGAGTCTCCACCTCGGGCTGGAGGATCTTCGCGATGACGAGAGCGGCCGGAGCCGAGATCACCGAGGCCGTCACCAGGTGCCCCGCGTCGATCCCGAAGCTGATGTAGGCGGCGAGGACTCCGCCCGCGATCGTCGCGAACCCCCCCACCATCACCGCCATCAGCTCCGACGCCGTCATCGACGCCAGGTACGGCCGGACCACGAGCGGCGCCTCGGTCAGCCCGACGAAGATGTTCGCCGCCGCGCAGAGGCTCTCCGCGCCGGAGGTCCTCAGCGTCCGCTGCATCAGCCACGCCATGGCGCGGATCACCTGCTGCAGGATGCCGAAGTGGTAGAGGACCGAGGTGAGCGTGGCAAACACGATGATCGACGGCAGCACCCGGAAGGCGAGGTTGCTGTCCGGAAAGCTCTCCCCGAAGACGAACGCGGTCCCGGCGCGGACGCTCTCGAGCACGGCGAGGAAGAGGCCGCCGATCCACGCGAAGAGCGCCCTCCCCGCATCGGTCTTGAGGATGAGGAGCGCCAGGGCGAACTGGAGCACGACGCCGCCGGCGATCACGCGGACCGGGATGCTCCGGCGCCGCGACCCGAGCAGCCAGGCGAGCCCCATCATCGCGAAGAGCCCCACGAGGCTGATCAGTCGTTCCATCGCTCAGGCCGTCTCTTCCATCGCAGTCCGCGGCAGCCGTTCATCCCGCAGGCCCTCCCGGAGCGCCGTTATCGGCCCGCGCACGGAGGCCGGATTGTATCACTCCTCCCCGCCGTGCGGCCAGCGGCAAGCGGAACGCGGCTGCCGCCCGGCATGGCCGCGGGAGGAGCCGTCCGCGGCGATTCCCCCTCCGCCTGCGGAGGCGAAAGGCCGATCTACGATATGTGAAGCGTTGTCTCCATCCCTTGGCGGAGAGCCCATCATGCGACAGAGCA
>JAFGKN010000055.1 GCA_016928605.1 Planctomycetota bacterium
CCGGGCGGAGCTCAAGCGCCATCGACCGCCCGCCGCCGTCCGCTGCTGCGCTGTCCCCCCAACCGCCACCGCCACCGTCACCGCCACTGCCACCGTCACGGCCACCGCCTCCGCAACCGCCACGGCCACCGCAACCGCAACCGCAACCGCAGCCGTAGCCGCATCGGCAACCGCAGCCGGAACCGCAACCGCAACCGCAACCGCAGCGGCAGCAGTCATCCGGAGCCGGAGCCGCAGCCGCGCCCGGGGCAGAGAGCGACGCCGCGGAGGATCGCGCGGCAAGCTGCCGCAGTGGCTTCCCCTCTGTCTCGCGCTACTCCACGATCGAGATCAGCTCGCCCTCGAAGAGGAAGGTGACAAGGCTCCCGACCGCGAGGTACCTGCCGATGCCCGGCGACGCCTTCAGGAGATCGAAGTACTCGTCCGAGAGGTACTTCACCCTCCTCAGGCGCGCCGCGGCGTCGAGGTCCTTCGTCGTGAGCGCGGCGTCGATCCAGCGCCCCGACTGGAGGTAGAACGTCCGGTCGCCCACCTCCTGGAACCTCACGCCTGACGACTCCACCTTGCTCCTCACGAACTCGCGGTCGGAGCTCGAAAGGCGTCCCGCCTTCAGGTCACCGAGCTGCCTGCTGAGCCGGACAGCGCCCGCCCCGCGCTCCGCACCGAAATCCTCCGCCTCGGCCCGCACCTCCTCGAGCAGCTCCCGCCGGCGCCATTCCCACGCCTTGGTTGCAGCGTCGCCGCCGCCGGCCTCGCCCCCGGCCAGCGCCGGAGGCCCGGCGATCGCATCGCGCGCCGCCGAGCGGAGGCTCGTGCCCGGAGAGAGCCCCAGGGACGGCGCGGCCCGCGGCGCCCGCGCGAGAGACTCCTCCTCGACGATCAGATAGGAGGTGTAGGGCGTGATCACACCGTAGAGCTTGCTCAGACGGATCACCTCCTCCTTGAGCTCCCGGCTCTCGCCGCCGAGCCGCATCTGCTCGAGCAGGGCGCCGATCTGACGCATCGCCCAGAGTCGCGGGATGTGATCGTTCCGGTCTCCGCGGAACTCGAGAGAGTGCTCGAAGACGCGCGGCTCGCCCTGGAACATGCCCTTGATGACGACCGTCTTCAGCCCATCGCTCTCGTAGAGGCCGAAGACGTCGAGCTGCTCGCCGCGGAAGAGATCGGGAAGAGGCTTCGGATAGACCGCCGACACGCCGCCGCCGACCACCTCGATGGAGAGATCCGTCAGCACGGGCGAGTCGATCTTGTCGTAGAAGGCCGAGAGAGGGATCTCGAGGTTCTCGTCGCCCCGGATGAACTGCGCCGCTCCGCGGTTCTCCCGGACGATGGAATCGAGCAGCTTGGCGTTCAGGTCCTCGCCCACCCCGAAGACGAAGGTGCGGCGCCGCTGCGGGTTCTTCTTGCGGATGCTCGCGAGCAGCTCCGCCGGCTGGATGACGCCGAACGTCGGCTCTCCATCGGTGAGGAGCACGATCATCTGGAGGCGGCCCTCGACCTCCGCGCTCTCGAGGCCGAATCGCATCCCTTCCTCTATGTTCGTGCCGCCGCGTGCCGCCATCTCGTCGATGTAGAGGTTCGCCTGTCTCTTGGTCTCCTCGCCCACCTCGACCACGTCCGGCCGGAAGCGCCGCGCCTCGGTGGAGAAATCGACGATGTTGAAGCGGTCGCCGGCGTTGAGGTTCTCGATCGAGTAGCGAAGGGCCTTCTTCACCTGCTCGATCTTGCGGCCCGTCATGCTTCCCGAGGTATCGATCACGAAGACGAGGTCCTTCGGCGGCACTTCCCTGGGCTTCTCCGGCCGCGGGTAGATCGAGAGGTAGAAGAATCCATCCTTTTCGTGCCCGCGATGCGTGACGAGCAGCGGCGCCAGCGCGTCCTCGCCGACGCTGTACTGGAGGACGAAGTCCTTGTCCGCCCGCAGCGTCTTCGCCTCGAAGCCGACGCGGGCGTCGTTCTCGCCGCTGCGCGAGATCGAGACCTCGTGCGTCGGGCAGTGGACCGCGCGGATCGCCTGGGACGAGCGGAGCTTCGCATCGATCACCACGTTCTCGTAGTCGCCCGCCGAGTACTTGCCGGTATCGAGCGGATAGCGATAGTCGATGAGCCCGCCGGTGCGGCGCAGCGACTCGCTGTACTCGAACGTCACGTCGACGCCGCCGCGAGCTGGGATCGGAAAGACGCGCGCCTGGAAAAGCCCCCGGTCGACGTACTCGAGGAGGCCGGGATCACGGGCCTTCCGGACGATGCCTTCGTAGATCTCGCGCGCCTTGTCCTTCTCGAGGACCTCGCCGGTGGCTTCCCTGCCGCCGATCTTCATGACGAACCCGGAAACGGCGGCGGAATCGGGCAGCGGAAAGAGGTACGTCCCCTCGAGCTGGACGGAGTTCGGGTTGTAGAACGTCTCCTCGACTCGCGTGCGCGCGAGGGTATCGTCGATCACCACCTCCACCCGGTGCTTCGTCACCTTCAGAGGAAAGTGAGGCCGCGGCGGAGGGGGCGGCGGAAGAGGGCGCGGCGGGCGAGGCGGTCGAGGAGGATAGGGATGCGGATAGGGGATGACGACGACCGGCGGCGGATCGTGGACGAAGATGAGGCCGTCGGCCCGCGCCGTGGATGGCAGGGGGAGCCAGCCGGTCCCCGCCGCGGCGAGGACCAGCAGAGAGAGCGCAGAGATCCGGGTCGTTCGAGCGGTGGACATCG
>JAFGKN010000438.1 GCA_016928605.1 Planctomycetota bacterium
CGGTTTCCCATCTCCGAGCTCATCTCTTCCTTCCTTCCTTCCTGCCTGCGCCAGCGACCGGCGCGGGGGCGGCCGGCCTCGCTGGGGGGGAGAAACGCGCGCGCGGGCTGTCCGCCGTGCGGTCGCGCCGGAGATCTGCTGGAATCCATCGCATCGCTCACCTCCCCGAGCTCTCGAGCCAGTCGTTGAGCAGAGGCTGTCCGGCCGCTGCCGCCGCATCGATCCCCTTTCTCGCCTCCTCCCGCCGCTCCTCCTCGCGCCGCTCGCGCAGGGTCTCGATGACCCTGCGGCGCGACCGCGCCTCGCAGAAGCTCTTCTGGTGCTCGCACCACGCTTTCCGGCAGAGATCCAGCTCCTCCTGGAGCCGCTGCTCCCGCTGGTGAAGCTGGTCGAGATAGGCTCGCCGCCGCACGAGATCCGCCGCATCGGGACGCGCCGCGACCGGCGGAGCAGCAGCAGCAGGAGGAGGAGGAGCAGCAGCAGCAGGAGCAACCGGTGCCGCAGCCGCATCAGCAGCCGAAACCGCAGCCGCGTCAGCAGCCGCAACCGGAGCCGCACCGGCAGCCGCATCAGCAGCTGAAACCGCGACCGCATCGGCAGCCGAAACCGCAGCCGCATCGGCAGCCGCACCCGCAACCGCGTCAGCAGCCGACACCGGAGCCGCATCGGAAACCGCATCGGAAGCTGCACCGGCGACCGGCGCCGGCTCGAGGGCCAGACGCTGCGAGAGGCTCCGGCGCTCCTCGACCAGGGCATCGGCGCGCTCGCGGCAGGCGTCGTAGCCGCTGCGCGACTCGACCAGCAGCCTCAGCGCCTGCCGTTCCTCCATCTCCCGCTTGCGGATCAGCGCGCGCAGGGATCTCGAAGTCCTCTCCTTGGAGCGCGAGCTCACGGTTCACTCCTGGGCTCGGGACCCTCGCTTTCCTCGCGCTCTCGACCGCTCTCGTCGCCGAGCAGGCTCTCGAGACGCTTCCAGGTCTCCTCGTAGTCGGTGCGCTCCTCGCGATCCTGGGTCAGGAACTCCTGGATGCGGGGCAGGATCCGGATCGACTCGTCGGTCGCCGGATCGCTGCCGGAGACGTAGGCTCCCAGCCGGATCAGATCCTCCGCGTCCTTGTAGCGGGCCAGAGCGGATCGGAGCCGCCTCGCGCACCGCAGGCGCTGATCGCTGATGAGCCTCGGCTGCACGCGGCTCAGGCTGGCGAGCACATCGATTGCCGGAAAATGACCGTGCTCGGCGAGGTCGCGCGAGAGCCAGAGGTGGCCATCCAGCACCGAGCGGACGCAGTCGACCACCGGGTCGTTCTTGTCGTCGGTCTCGACGAGCGCCGCGAAGAAGCCCGTGATGCTGCCCCGGGCGCCGGGCCCCGCCCGCTCCAGCAGCTTCGGCAGGAAGGCGAAGACCGACGGCGGATAGCCCTTGCTCGCAGGCGGCTCTCCCATCGACAGGCCGAGCTCTCTCTGCGCCATGGCCACGCGCGTCAGCGAGTCGAGCAGCAAGAGCACGTGCCGCCCGCGGTCGCGGAAGTACTCGGCGATGGCCATCGCGACCAGCGCCGCCTTGAGCCGCTTCAGGGCCGGCTCCTCGGCCGTGGCCGCGACGACCACCGTGCGCCGGAGCCCGTGCTCCCCCAGCTCGCGCTCTACAAACTCCCGGACCTCGCGGCTCCGCTCGCCGATCAAGCCGAGCACTACGACCTCGGCCGCCGTGCTCCGCGCGAGCATCCCGAGGAGGACGCTCTTGCCGACGCCGCTGCCGGCGAAGACTCCGAGGCGCTGCCCTCGACCGACGGTGCAGAAGGAGTCCACCGCGCGGATGCCGGTGGCGAGCGGCGTGTCGACCGGCAGGCGGCGCAGGGGGTTGTCGGGAGCGCGGTGCAGCGGGACGTCGACGCCTCCGCCGCTGAGCGAAGGCGCATCGTCGATGGGAGCGCCCTCGGCGTCGATGACCCTTCCGACGAGCGACGAGCTGACGCGGATCCTCGCCATCTCGCCGCGGTAATCGACGCGGTCGCCGGCAGCCATCCCCCGCGTGTCGCCGCACGGCGCCACCAGCGCGTGCTCGCCCCGGAAGCCGACGACCTCCGCGGGGAGCGTGCTCCCCCCCCGGCAGCGGATCTCGCACTGGGCGCCCACCGGCGCGAAGAGGCCGCGGCTCTCGGCCACGGGTCCGAGAAGCCGGTGGATCTGTCCCGAGACCCGGATCGGAAAGAGCGAGCGGACCTTCTCCTCCAGGTGCTTCATCGCTCGCCCCCTTGCGGCTCCGGACTCGCCGTCGCATCTCCCGGGTCGATCTCGGTCACCATGTTGAGCAGCGCATCCTCGATGAGCTCGAGCTGGCTCTCGATGGTGAGATCGACGACTCCGGCCCCCGACAGAAGGCGGCAGCCGCCCCGCGCGACGTCCGAGCTGGAGCGAACAACGACGCTCTGGAAGTCCTCGGACCAGCGGGGATTCTCCTTGAGCTCGGCCTCGACGATGCGCGCGTCTTCGGGATGGAGCTGGAGGATGACGTCGCAGCCGCGGAAGATCTGCTCCACCGCCTTCTCGACGTTGCCCAGCACGCAGCGGGGCTCGATCCGGACCTCCCTCTTGAGGATCTTCCGCGCGATCTCCACCGCGAGACCGACGACCGCGCCCTGCGCGTCGATGAGGAGCTGCCTGCGTTCCTCCTCGAGCTTGCGAGCGGAGACGGCCAGAGCCTCGAGCGCCTTCTCGATCTCCCGCCGGACCCGCGTCTCCTCCTCGCGCCGTCCCTGCGCTCGTCCATCGCGCAGCCCCTCGAGCCTTCCCTTCTCGATGCCGAGCCGCCGCCCCTCCGCCGCGCCCTTCTCGAACCCCTCGCGAAAGCCCTCCGTGCGTCCCTCGCGCTGCGCCTGGACGCGGGCCTCGCGCGCTTCGGCCTCCGCCTCGCTCTCGAGCGCGGTGAGATCGCGCAGGCAGCGGGCCTCGCGCTCCTCGATCTGGGCCTCCGCCTCCCGCCAGCGCGACCGGATGCGGTCCTCGATCTCTCTCTCGACGAGCGCCAGCCTCGCCAGCCTTCTCCGCGTATCGCCCACGAGCAGCCGCTCCAGCTCGTCGCCATCTCCCGGGGCGAGCGCTCCGCCTGCCGGCGGGAAGCCGACCGGATCGTCCGGGCGGATCCAGCGGCCCTCGCGAAGCGCAGCGGCGGGGCGAGTTTCTTCCGGGGAATGGCTCTTCATCTGCGCCTCATATCCGCGTCATCGCCGCCTCTTGCGCGCAGTCGCGCCGTTCGGGCTGCTCAACCGTCTCAGCTCTTCCATCGCCTGCTCTCCAGGGGCCTCGCCTTCAGGTCCACCGCGCCCTTCTCCTGGAGCCGGAGCACGGTCTCGGCCACGGTCTTCCGCGCCGACTCGGCGTCCGCCGGAGACACCGGGCCCAGGAGCTCCAGCTGCTCGCGGATCGCCGCCTCCGCCCGAGGAGGAAGACCGCGGAGGATCCTCTCCTGGAGCGGCCCGGCGGCGGTCTTCATGGCGATGACCAGCGAGGCCGGATCGACTTCCCTCAGAATCCTCTTCAGGCCGGCCTCCTCGATCCACTCGAGCTCCTCGAAGGCGAAGAGCCGTCGCCGGATGGCGTCGGCCAGATCGGGCTGCGCGGCTCGAAGGCTCTCGAGCACCTGGCGGCGCCCCCGGCCCGCCTCCCGGAGGATGCCCGCCGCCCTTTCGAGCCCCGGCCCTTCGAGCTCAACGGGGGAGGATGATCCGTCCATCAGATGCTCACGCAGGCTCGCCTCGATCCTCTCGATCGCCTCCGGATCTGTGCTCTCGAGCGAGGCGATTCTGCGGATCAGGTCGCCGCGCGCCGACTCGTCGAAGCGATCCAAGATCTCGGCGGCCTTCGCAGGAGGCATGTGAGCCAGCACGACCGCCACGGTCTGGGGATGCTCCCTCTCGAGAAAGGCGAGGAGGCTCTCGGTCTCGGCCGCGGAGAGAAAGGCCAGAGGATGCCTCCGCTCCTGGGCCTCGAGCAGGTCGATCAGCCGCCCCGCCCGCTCCCGCGGGAAGGACCGCTCGAGGAGCCGGACGGCGGCTCCCACTCCGCCCTCCTTGAGCGCGGAGTGGACCCTCGCCAGCTCGCGGAACTCCTCGAGCACGCCGCCCAGGACCTCGTGCCCCACGACACCGAGCCGCGCGATCTCGCCCGTGAGGCTCTCGAGATCCTCGTCGCCGAGCCCCTGGAGGAGCCCGCTCGCCAGCGACTCCTCGAGCGCCAGCACGAAGACCGCCGCCTTGCTCACTCCCGTGAGCCTCTCCCGGGGAAGATCCGCGGAGGTATCCACCGTCTCGCCGGCCGGCCGCGGAATCTCGATCGCCCTCACCATGCTCGTCTTCCTTCACGCACCCGGAGCTGCGCTCGCCGCGAGCTCCGGCTCCTCGGCCAGCTCCTCGAGATCGTCGTCGAAAGCCCCGCCGCCCGTCTCCTGACGCGTCTCGGCCAGCCAGAGCCTCAGGATGAACGCTGCGACGTCCGGATGCTCCCGGACCGTGCGCTCTGCCTCTCGCGTCAACTCGAGCGTCTCCTCGCACGCGGTGAGATGCGCCGGCACCGGCTGCTTGCGGCTCGCGTCGGCCTCCTTTGTCGCAGACCTCTCCCTCCTGCGGTGCCGCAACCGGCTCGCGACGAGGAGGAGCAGCGCGGCGGCGAGGAAGGAGGATCCGCCGATGGCCGCGAGCCAGCCGGGGGAGAAGGAGGCCAGGTCGCTCGCCGCCAGCGAGGCTTCTGCCGGAACATCGAGAGGCTTCTCCTCCGGAGCGGAGAAGACCTGAGAGGAGACCTTCACCTGCGTGTCGGGTCGGGGGATCAGATTGGCGAGGAGCAGCTCCTGCTCCTTCTCGTACCGGGCGACCTTCTCCTCCAGGTCCCGCTCCTCGTCGAGGCCGTAGCGCTCCTCGAGCACGCGCTTCACGGCCTTGATGTCGAGGATCAGGTTGACGCGGACGGCCTCGATCTCTCCGGCCGGCGTCTTCGTCGTCTCCTCCGTCCACCCAGGGTAGGTCGTCTCGCTGCGGATCACGAGGGTGGCGGCATCGCAGCCCAGCTTCTCCTCTTCCGTGTACTCGGGGACCGCGAGGCTCTTCTCCTTCTCGTAGGAGACCTTGATCGACTCTGATGTCCTGCTGCTGACGTCGACCAGCACCCCCAGCCGGAACTCCCACGGGCGGTAGAGGCCGAGGTAGAGCTCCTCGACCACATCGCGGATGCGCTGGCAGACGCGCTCCTCGGTGTCGAGCTCCTCGTGAAACGCGCCCGCCGGCCCGTACCGCCGCCCGTGTCCGTCGACGATCTGGATGTTCGCCGGCGGTATGTTGTAGGCGCCGCTGACGATGTCTCGGATGGCGCGGGCCTCGGCGGACGTGAGCTGCTCGACGTCGCTCTTCAGGTCGAGGACCACGGCTGCGGTGGTCATGGACGCCGAGTCGGGCGAGAGGATCGGAGCCGGCGCGCGGTAGAACATGAACCGCACCTTCGAGATCCTGCGGTTGAAGAGGATCGAGTCCTCCACGTTGCGCCGGTTCCAGTCGTCGAGAATCTCCTTCCGCTTCGACGGGGAGACGCTGGAGAAGAGGCCGCCCGGCTCGACGGGAAGAGGCGGCGAGCTGCTGCCGCCCCCCACTCCCTGGTGGCTCGCGACGACGAGCGCGCGCCGGTAGTCGTCCCCCGCGCGGACCTCGATCCGGACCGAGCCGCCGGGGAGATCGCGGCTCCGCCACTCGAGACCTAGGCTTTCCAGCTCGGCCAGGAGCGAGGTGATCTGTGCGGGAGAGCCCTCGGCCAGCGTCCGGTAATCAGCGCCTCGCGCGAGGAGGAACATCGCGAGCAGAGCGGCGAGGACTCCGATTCCCAGCAGGATGGCGACGAGGCGCATCGAGCGCTGAGCAGGGCTCGCCAGGGATCGGATGAGGCTCAGGATGGAATCGAGTGCGGAGTTCATCGCGTGCCTTTGGCCCCCGCGGGCTGCTGGACAAGGCGGATGATGTCGCGGACATCGAGGACGGAGCGAATCTCGGGCGCGCCGGCCTGCGGCATTCGCAAACGCCGTTCCGGAACCTGGCGCAGGCGCATAGCGCGCTGCCTCTCGGCTCGCGGGGCCTCGGCCCGAGGAGCGCCCGCCGCCATCGCGCTCCAAAGCGGCGCAGGGCGAGCCCCGCGCAGTCGAGATTCTCTCCCCGGTTGCTCGGTTCTGAAGCCCGCCTGGACCCTTCGCGGGTTCGAAGCAGGCTGCGGCCGGTCGGTGGCTCGGGCCCGGCGCTGACGCCACGCGTGGGCTGCAGCCCTCTCGTGGCGGCGCGGGGCCGAGGCCCTGCCGCCCTGTCGATCGGCCCCCCTTCCGCGGGCGGACTGGCTGGAACTGCAGTGCAGGGCTGCTGCCACGGCGCTCTCCCGGGACAAAAAAGAGGAAAAGGAAATAAATCGGACTTGCCCCGGAGTTGCCTCCGGGGCAAATCCTCCCCTCTGATACTTATTTCCTTTTCCCGATCCCGGCTCCCGGATCGCCGACGAGGTCCCGAGTCCCCCGCCCTCGATCAGAGCCTGCCGCCGGGGGGTCTTCTCTTCACTTCACCGGGCGGCCTGCGGCCGCCACCCTTTCCAAGGGCCTCTCGACTCCCCGGTCGAGTGGCCGCGACTATAGAGTATGTTTTATAAAATGTAAAATAATTTCTTCCGGAAATTTTTTGCGGCTCCCGGTCCCTCCCTCGGCCCTGAACCCGAACCCGTCCCCGGCTGCGAAAACGCAGCCACAGCCACAGCCACAGCCGCAACCGCAGCCGAGGAAACCGAAACCGCAACGGCAGCAGCAGCCGCAGCCGAGAAAACCGCAACCGGAACGGCAGCAGCAGCCGCAACCGCAGCCGAGAAAACCGAAACCGCAACGGCAGCAGCAGCCGCAACCGCAGCAGCAGCCGCAACCGCAGCAGCAGCCGCAACCGCAGCCGAGAAAACCGCAGCCGCGGCCGAGGAAGCCGCAACCGCAACGGCAACAGCAGCCGCAACCGCAGCCGAGGAAACCGCAGCTGAGGAAACCGCCGCCGGAGCTGCAGCCGCAACCGCAGCCGCAGCCGAGGAAACCGCAGCCGCAACGGCAGCAGCA
>JAFGKN010000439.1 GCA_016928605.1 Planctomycetota bacterium
CGGGACCCTCTCGTCTCGCTCTCACGACGAGATGATCTCCGTCATGGCCGTCTGGCGGCGCCGGTCGACGGCCTCGCGGACGAGAAGGCCCACGAGCGCGGCGTCGCGCAACGCGCGGACATCGGAGAAGGGGCGGCTCCGGGCGCGGATGCACTCGAGACACTCCCTGCGGCCGACAGGGGCATCCTGATGCTCGAGACTCACGGCCTTCTCCTCTCGCGACTGTGGATTGCTGATCGTTCGACGGCAACATTCTCTCCTCGCCGGGCCGGGAGAGCCACCGCGGGATTCGCGTTTCCATGGAATTTCCCGGGACTCCTGCCAAGGAAGGGTCAGAGCGGTCAGCTACGAGCGGCTCTGCCTGGCTCCCGGTCGATGGGGCCAGGCCCTTGCGCTCGACGTCTGCCTGGGCGACAATCGCGGCGGGAATTCCATGGGCGCGGACCTCCCTCGTCCGGTGGGGGATGCATGGAGGTTGCGCCCCGCGCCATCAGCCACAGAAAGGAGTCTGACCGCATGCGTCCGCCGAAGGCCATCTCCAGACGGGTGCTCTCTATCGGCCTGATCTTCCTGGCTCTCGCCCTGTCGGCCTGCACGCAGAAGGCCGAGCCGGGCAAGAAGCCCGCCGCCGAGCTGATCCAGGTTCCCAAGGGGCTCGGTCCCGTCCCCGTCCCCCAGGACAATCCGATCACGGCCGAGAAGATCGAGCTCGGCAAGGTGCTCTACTTCGACACGAGGCTGAGCAAGGACGGGACGGTCTCGTGCGCGACCTGCCATGATCCCGAGAAGGCGTGGGCGGAGGACACGCCCACGAGCACGGGGATCGACAGCCAGATCGGCCCCATCAACTCTCCGACCGTCATCAACACGGCGTACCTCGAAAAGCTCTTCTGGGACGGGAGAGCGGCCAGCCTCGAGGAGCAGGCTGTCGGCCCCATGGCGAACCCGATCGAGATGGGGCACACGCTGGAGGCGCTCGTCGCCAGCCTCGGAGAGGTTGCTGGGTACAAGCCGCTCTTCAAGGCGGCATTCGGCGACGAGAAGGTCACGGCGGACCGGCTCGCCCAGGCGATCGCCTCCTTCGAGCGGACCGTCCTGAGCGGAGACTCCCCCTATGACCGGTACGTCGTGGACAAGGACGAGACCGCCCTGTCCGAGGCGCAGAAGCGGGGGATGGACCTCTTCATGAACAAGGCGGGGTGCAACACCTGCCACACGCCGCCCCTCTTCACAAACCAGACCTTCATCAACGCCGGGATCGGCATGGACAGGGATCCGCCGGATCCGGGCCGCAAGGCTGTCACCGGGAACGACGCGCATCTCGGCCAGTACCGGGTGCCGCCGCTGAGGGATGTCGCGAAGACAGCGCCCTACTTCCACGACGGCAGCGTCGCCACTCTCCGGGAGGCCGTGGACATCATGGCTGCGGGCGGCAAGGAGAACCCGAACCTCCATGTGATGATGAAGGCGGTCGGCCAGTCGAACCTGACGGATCAGGACAAGGCCGATCTGGTCGAGTTCCTCGAGGCGCTTTCGGGGACCTATCCGATCATCGCGGCGCCGCCGATGCCGAAGTGAAGCAGCCGACGCTCGCGTTGGGATGCATGCCGCGCTGAGAGTGGAGCGCTGCGCCCGGATCGGTATCAGCGGCTCTTCTGCGCCAGCAGCACGGAGTCCATCCACTCGTCCTCGCGGATCTGCACGACATCCGTGAATCCCGCGGACTCGAGGTCCTCCCTCAGCTCATCGAAGGTGAACGTGCCGCCCCCGTCCGTGCCGACGAGCATGTTGACGGCGAAGAGCGCGCCTCGCATCGGTCGAGTCCTTTCCGGGTCCATGACGATGTCGCGGACCGCGATGCGCCCGCCGGGCTGGAGGGCGGCGCTGATCCTGGCGAAGAGGCTGCGGTTCTCGGCGCGCGAGTTCTGGTGGACGATCGCGCTCACCCAGGCGAGGTCGGCGCCCTCCGGTTGAGGATCCTGGAGAAAGTCGCCCGCGACGAGAGTCACGCGATCGCGCAGGCCGGCGGCGCGGAGCCTCCGGTCCGCGAGCGGGATGACCAGGGGGAGGTCGAAGAGCAGGGCGCGTCCTTCCCCCGCCGAGCGGAGGTAGGCGATCGTCCAGGTGCCCGAGGCCCCGCCCACGTCGAGAAAGCACCGGCAGTCGCCCAGCGGCAGAGCGCCGAGCACCTCCGCGGCCCTCGGCGCCGAGATGTTGTCCATCGCCTCGATGAACGACTCCTGGTCCGCTTGCTCTCCGCGGATGCTGGGCGAGCGCTCCGCAGGCTGTCCCGTCTTCACCGCGCGCGCGAGCTGGCTCCACCGGCGCATGCAGTTCGCGTGGTGCTGCGACATCGCGAGGATGCTCCCCGGCTCGCGGGTTCCCAGGAGATCGAGCACGGCGGGCGGCACGCGATACTCCCCGCTCCTCTTCTCGAGAAGCTCCAGCGCGGCCAGGGCATCGAGGAGGATCCTCGTTCCTCGCGGGGCCGCATCGAGGAGGCCGGCCGCTTCCTCCGGTGTGACGGCTCGCCGTCCGATCCGGCCGAAGAGATCGAGGTCCGCCGCGGCCGCCAGCACGCAGGCCGGCTGATAGCTGCTTCCGAGCTGGAGGATTTCCTCTCGGCTCCATGTCTTCGTCATGATCGGCTCCTCGAGACCTCAGATGGCGCCCAGATCGATGGTCAGCTCGGCGATCTTCGACTCGTCGACATCGACGCCGAGCCCGGGCCCGTCGGGCACGGCGATGCGCCCCTCGATGACGCTGAAGGGCGAGCGCAGCACGCTGCCGCGGAGGAACTGCGGCCCGTTGAGGGCCGCGGGGCGGTCGAGGCCATAGGCCGCGTAGAGGATCAGCGATGCAGCGAGCGACACATCCGGATCGCTCAGGCCGCTCCCCAGGAAGATGAGCCCTTCGCGCCGGAGGTATTCGACCTGGCGGCGCGCCGGCAGCAGACCTCCGCAACGCGGCGGCTTCATCGCCACTCCGTCGCACATGCCGAGCCGGTGGAACTCCACGAGATCATCGGGCGAGACGACGCCCTCGTCGATGATGATCGGCAGCGCGCCCTGGCGCTTCAGCTCGCGGTAGCCGGAGATGCGCCCTATGGGGATCGGCTGCTCGAGCACCGCGACTCCGGCGTCGGCGAGCCGCGGCGCCGCCTCCAGCGCCGTCGCGAGATCGTAGCCGCCGTTGGCATCCGCCCAGAGGAAACCGTCGGGGGCCCGCTCCTTCACGCGCCGGCAGAGATCGATGTCGAAGGCGGGATCGGGGGCCACCTTGACGTTGAAGTTGCGGTAGCCGCGGCGGAAGCCCTCGTCGATCAGCTCGTCGATCTCATCGCGGTCGCGGGGGTTGAGCGTCCAGCTCAGCGTCAGCTCGCCGCCGGCTCTCCGCTCCCAGAGCTCGGCGGCCGGCAGGCCGGCCAGCTTGCCGGCGAGGTCGTGAAGGGCGAGGTCCACGCCCGCCTTGGCCATCGGCATGCCCGTGGAGAAGGCCGGCCGGATGACCCGGTTCATCACCTCGTGAGCCCCCTCGATGTCGCGGGGATCGCGGCCGATGAGGACCGGCGCGAGGTAGCGCCTCAGCGCGGTCACGACCGACTCGTGCGTCTCGTCGCTCCACGTGGGCACGGGGACGCTCTCCCCCCAGCCGGCCGTGCCCTCGTTCGCCGTGATCTTCACCAGCACGGCGGCCCTCCCGCAGGGGCGGCCCGGCGGACCGTCGAAGAACTTGAAGTAGCCCTGCGGAGGGTGGAGGAGCGGCGTGGCCTCGACCCTCTCGATGCGGATCGGATCGCGCCCGCCGCCGGGAGGAGATGTCTCGTGGCTCATGGGCCTCGTCTTTCGTGCGAGTGGATGCGAGCTCGCAGGTCGCGCGCCCGGACGTAGGCCGCCCGCGGCGGCAGATGTCGCGATGTAGTCTACCGTCCGCGCTCCGGCGCGCCACGGCGGAGCCGGCGCTTTCCCGGCGGAGCGACCGAGGTCGCCGGAGCCGTGGGGATCGGTGCGGCGGCCGCGACAGGCGGCGCGAAGAGGATTTGATCTCGGAGAGGGCTTGACCTCGGCCTCCGGGCTCATCTACCATTCTCTGGAACGTACCAGTGGATCGTGGCCGCGGCGCGCCC
>JAFGKN010000440.1 GCA_016928605.1 Planctomycetota bacterium
GAGGAAGAGAGCCAGGTTGAGCAGGAGGTGCATCGCGCCGCGATGCGCGAGGTGTCCAGTGAAGGGGCGCCAGAGCGCGCCGGCCAGTTCGCACCGGTCCTCGAGAAGGAGCGCCAGGTCCGGGAGCGCGTGGATCACCAGGGCGGCGGCGGCGACGAGAGCGGCGATCCAGGGACGAACCGGAAACCGAGGCTGCCGCATGCTCTCCGCCTCCGCTTTCAAGACGAGATGCCGCGGCGCCGGCGCTTCCGTGCAACCGCGGCCACCGCGCACGCGACGAGGAGGAAGGGGTCGACCGGCCCGCCGCCGCCTCCTCCGGGATCGGGAGTCGTCTCGTCCGTCGCTTCACCGGCGGGATCTTCCAGAGAAGTCACCAGGTCGAGGCAGTTCACGTCGCTGCGCGCCAGGTATGCATCGATGTCGGCCACGCTCTCCTGAGAGAACTCCGCCAGTGTCGATCCGCTCAGCACGGGCTGCATGATGTACTGCGGCGTCGACTCCGGGTCGTCGTGATAGGCGCCGAGGTTGTGCCCTACCTCGTGCGCGACGAGGAGGGGCACGAGGGATGGAGACTGGATGTCCTGCGTCAGGCTGTACGCGTTGGGGAGGTAGCAGACCTCGCCCACGTAGGCGATGCCGACGGTGCTGCCCTCCAGGTCCTTCCCGGTGAAGAGGTGGGCCACGTCGCGGGGGACTCCGTCCTTCTCGCTGTTCCAGCGGCTGCGGAACTCCCCGAGGAGCTCGAGGGCGGAGATGCTCGAGTAAGGCTCGTCGCCTTCCTCGTGGATCTCGATGCTCGTGAGATCGAACGTGATGCGGAGATCGCTCTGGTAGATCCCTTCGACGGTGTTCAGGACTCCTTCGATGTAGGCTGCGGTCTCCGCTCCGTGCTCGAGGTGGTAGGAGGCATCCGCCTCCACCGCGATCTCCATCCGGAGGTACTCCCCCTCGGCGGGCAGCAGCTTCTGCGCGGCGAGAGATGCCACGGGCTCCTTGAGGTGCTCGAGGTTCCAGAGCTCGCGCGCGCCCTCCAGCGTCCCGCAAGTGCCGATGGGGAGATCGCCGAGATCGGCGTCCGAGAAGACCCTGTGCTCGACGGAGCCCTCCGGCTTGCGCCGCAGCGCGCTCTTCCCCCGCAGAGGCTCGATGAAGGTCACCCCCTGTGCGGTCTGGATGAACGCCGTCGCTCCGCGCGACGTGAAGCTGAGGCGCACGATGCTGTCCGGGTCGCCGAGCACCTTTCCCTTGAAGAGGCGGGCCGGGTCGGGAAGCAGCGGCCGCCGTCCGTCGCGGTTCACCGCCCAGGCGCGGAAGCGCTCCGAGCGCACCAGGTTCTCCTCGAGCTGGATCCAGAGGTCTCCCTCGGGGAGGGGAAGCGCGAAGGGCTGAGCCGACTGCGCCGACTCCAGGAGCGCGCCCGGATCGTAGAGCTCCACGTCGTATCTCTGGACGATCTCCGGCGGTTCTCCTCCGGCGATGACGGACGGGCCGAAGAGCAGCGCCAGCACGCAGCCGGCAGCCATCTCCCAAAGAACAGTCCGCTCGCGCATCCGACTCATCGATAGACTCCTCCCTCTCTGGACCAGCGCCTGGAGAGGAAGGGAGGCAAGAGGCGTGCCGGCGGCTGGCGCGACCTCAACTGACGCGTCGCCCCGCGGTTGTGCGCCGCGCCACCCTATCGGAAGAAGGGAGGACCGGGGAAAAACCTCCCGCCGAGGAAATCCGCAATGGGCGCGGAAGGGGAGGGATATCGGGCTCAATCCCGCGCGCGGAGGGGAAGCGAGATCGAGACCGGGCGGCGTGGCGCCGGTCGGTCACCCCGCGGCGCGCATCAGCTGCGGCCCTCGCCCTGCGCTGACCGGAGCGCCCGCTGGAGCAGCCAGTGGTCGGCGATCACGAGCGCCGCCATCGCCTCGACGATGGGAACCGCCCGTGGGAGCACGCAGGGATCGTGGCGTCCCTTCGCCTTCAGCTCGGTCGGCTCGCCCTGGACGGTCACGGTCTCCTGGGGCACGAAGACGGTGGCGGTCGGCTTGAACGCCACTCGCAGGACGATGTCCTCGCCGTTGGTGATGCCGCCCTGGACCCCGCCCGAGCGGTTCGTGCGCGTTCGGACGCGTCCCGTCTCGTCCCGGTAGAAGGCGTCGTTGTGCTGGCTGCCGGTGAGGAGGGTGCCCCCGAAGCCCGAGCCGATCTCGAAGCCCTTGGTGGCCGGCAGCGAGAGCATGGCCTTGGCCAGGTCGGCCTCGATGCGGTCGAAGACGGGATCGCCGAGCCCGGCGGGCACTCCGCGCCCCACCATCTCGACGACGCCGCCGACGGAGTCGCCCCTCTGCTTCACCTCCTGGATGCGCTGCATCATGCGCTCGGCGGCCTTCTCGTCGGGGCAGCGGACAGGGCTGCGGTCGACGATCTCGCGCGTCACGCTCCGCGCGTCGACGTTGGCCTCGATCTCCTGAACGCGGCGGACGTAGGCGATGAGCTCCACCCCCTCCGTCTCCCGCAGGAGCTTTCGGGCGATCGCTCCCGCCGCCACCCTGGCGACGGTCTCGCGGGCGCTGGCTCGACCTCCTCCGCGCCAGTCCCGGATCCCGTACTTCGCGCGGTACGTGTAATCGGCGTGGGAGGGCCGGTAGAGATCCCGGAGATGATCGTAGGCTTCGGGCCGCGCGTCCGCGTTGCGCACCATGAGCGCGATGGGCGTCCCGGTCGTGACTCCCTCGAAGACCCCGGAGAGGATCTCGACGCGATCGGCCTCCCGCCGCGAGCTCGAGAGCGAGCTCTGCCCCGGCTTCCTCCGATCGAGCTCGGCCTGGATCTCGCCGGGCGCGATCTCGATCCCCGGAGGACAGCCGTCGACGGTCACGCCCACGGCCGGCCCGTGGGACTCGCCCCAGGTGGAGATTCGGAACAAGGTGCCGAGGATGCTTCCCATCGCTTCTCCGTGAACGTCGGCAGATCGGAGGATGCCCGCGCGCCCGTGGAAGATCCCGCGCTGGCGCCGCGCGCGGCCTTGATTCTATCCTCGACCGCCCCCGCCATCGAGGCGCGAGAGCCGCGGCCGCAGCCGAAAACCGCAGCCGCCGCCGCAGCCGCAGCGGAGAAACCTCAACCGAAAGACAGCAGCCGCAAACGCAGCCACAGCGGAGAAACCGCAGCCTGCCTCGACCTTGTCTCTGGCTGCGCCGACCTGCGCAGGCGGTCCTCTCTCCGCTCTCTGCGGCGATGCCAGGCTGGCGTCCGGCGCTGCGAGGAGGTCTGAGCGGCTGCGCCGGCCCGAGCGTTGCCGCTCCGAGGATCCAACCCTACAATCAGGGTGTTCCCCGAGCGCAGCACACCGCTTCGCAGGA
>JAFGKN010000441.1 GCA_016928605.1 Planctomycetota bacterium
CCCGGCGTCTTCGTCTTCGACCTCGGCCAGAACATCGTCGGCTGGTGCCGCATGCGCCTCGAGGGGCCCGCCGGCCGCGAAGTCGTCCTCCGCCACGCCGAGGTGCTGAATCCGGACGGCACGATCTACACGGCCAACCTCCGGACGGCGCAGCAGGTCGACCGCTGCGTGCTCCGCGGCGGCGGCGAGGAGACCTTCGAGCCGCGCTTCACGTACCACGGATTCCGATACGTCGAGGTGACCGGCCTCGAGAGGCGTCCCGAGGCCGAGGATCTCGCCGGCTGCGTCATCCACTCCGATGCGCCCCCCGCGGGGAGCTTCGAGTGCTCGAGCCCGCTGCTCACGCGGCTCTGGCGGAACATCCGCTGGACGCAGCGCGGAAACCTGCACAGCGTGCCGACGGACTGCCCTCAGCGCGACGAGCGGCTCGGGTGGCTGGGCGACGCGCAGGTCTTCTCGCAGACGGCCTGCTTCCAGATGGACATGGCGCGCTTCTTCTCGAAGTGGCTCGGCGACATCCGCGACGCGCAGGCGACCGACGGCCGGTTCCCGGACTTCGCGCCGCATCCGTTCGAGCCCGATGTCCGCTTCTCCGGAGTCCCCGCATGGGGAGACGCCGGCGTCATCGTTCCCTGGCGCGTCTTCGTCAACTACGCGGACCGGCGAGTCGTCGAGGATCACTACGACGCCTCGCGCCGCTGGATCGACTACGTGCGCTCGCAGAGCCCGGACCTCATCTGGACCGGAAAGCGCGGCAACGACTACAACGACTGGCTGAGCGGCGACACGCTCATCCTCGAGGGGTATCCGCAGAAAGGCGCCTCGGTGCCCAAGGAGGTCTTCGCCACGGCGTTCTTCGCCCGTTCCACGGAGATCCTCGCGAAGATGGCAGCCGTGCTGGGCAGGGATGACGATGCCGAGCGTTATGCGGATCTCGCGCGCGAGATCCGCCGCGCCTTCTGCCGCGAGTTCATGGCCGATGATGGCCGCATCCACGGCGACACGCAGGCCGGCTACGCGCTCGCCCTCTGGTTCGATCTCGCGCCTGAGGATCTGCGCCCGCGACTCGCCGAGCACCTGGTGCGCGCCGTTCACGCCTACGGCGGCCGCCTCTCGACCGGCATCCAGTCGACCATCCGGCTGATGCTCGCGCTCGCGGAGGAGGGGCACACGGACCTCGCCTACCGCCTCGCCCTCCGGCGCGATCCGCCCTCGTGGGGCTACATGATCGACCAGGGCGCGACGACCATCTGGGAGCGCTGGGACGGCCACGTCGAGGGGCGCGGCTTCCAGGACGCCGGGATGAACTCCTTCAACCACTACGCCCTCGGCTCGGTCGGAGAGTGGATGGTGCGGGCGGTCCTGGGCCTGGAGCCGGACGAGGAGCGGCCCGGCTACCAGCACTTCCGCGTCCGACCGCGGCCCGGCGGCGGCATCACCTGGGCGCGCTGCACCTACGACTCGGTCCGCGGGCCGATCGACATCCGCTGGAAAGAGGAGGCGGATCGCGTGCGGCTCGAGGTCTCGGTTCCGCCCGGCGCCGCGGCCACGGTCCACGTCCCGCATCCCGCCGCGAGCGCCGCTGCGGCCGGCGCGATCGAGGTCCTCGAGGGCTCGGGTCCCGCGGCGGAGGCCCCCGGCGTGGATCTCGCGCGCGAGGAGGAAGGCGCCTCCGTTTTCCGCGTCGCCTCCGGCACCTACGTCTTCACCGCGCGCCTGCGCAGGGCGGATGCCGCTCGGCCCGAGCCCGAGGTGGGCATCCTCGACGCCGAGTTACCCGAGGAGCCGTACCACGCGAGCGCCGCCGAGCTGGATGCGTTCCTGACCGCGCGCGGCATCGCGTGCCGGATCCTCTCGGCCGCCGATCTCTCGAGCGCGGAGGCGCTGCGACCCGAAGCGGTCGACATCGTCATCCTTCCACGCGGAGATCTCTTTCCGCTCGCGGCGCGCGAGCCGTTCATCGACTACCTGAAGCGGGGGGGAGGCTTCGTCGCGCTCGGAGGCTATGCCTTCGACCGGCTCCTCGCGCAGGAGAGCGGAGGCTGGCGCGTCATCGACGATCCCGGGCCGGAGCGGTACCTCTCGGGCCGCCGCGGGAGGAGCGGCGACTCGCTGCGGCTGCGCCCCGAGCAGATCGCGGTCTTCGATCCCACCTACACGTTCGAGCGCATCGCGAGCATGGGAAGGGATCCTGCATCGCCGCTTCCCGGCCTTGACTGGTCGATCGAGACGAGCCTCTCCGGCTTCGCCGCCACCGCGATGAGCGGCAGCAACAATCCGGTCTTCCCACGCCCGCACGCCCGCTGGTATCCGCTGGCGACCGCGAGCGATCGCTACGGCCGGCCGCGCGGCTGCGTCCTCGCGATGATGCTGCACCACGACGGCCCCTACCGCGGCTCGGCGTGGGCCTTCTCCGGAGTCACCAGCGAGAACCTCTTCTCTCCGCGCCATCCGGCGCTGCTCGATGCGCTCGCTCGGGCGATCGAGGCGATGCGCCTGCGGACCTTTCTCGTCTCGGTCGAGCTGGACGATCCGGGCGAGGGCGACGTTCCGATGCGGGCGCGAAGCCGCGTCGCGAACTTCGGGAGGAGGGCGCAGGCCGTCGAGGTCTCCTGCGCCGCGGGCGCCGGCTCGAGTCTTCAGCAGGTCTCCATCGCGCCGGGAGAGATCGTCGAGGTCGTTCACGGTCTCCAGCGCCAGGGCCTCACCGCCGACTACTGTCCCATCGAAGTCCGGCTCCGGACCGACGGAGTCTTCGATGATCGGCTCTCGACCGCCTGGGTCTCTCGGCGGCGGGGACGGACGGCCATCCGCTCGCTCGGCTTCCAGGAGAACTACCTCCGCCTCGACGGAGAACCGCGCTTCCTGCTCGGATCGAACCAGACCGGCATGATCTGGTTCTCACCGCGGGAGAACCCCGCCACCTGGGAGGAGGACCTCGCCCGGATGCGTGACCACGGGCTGAGGATCCTGCGCGTCCTCCACTTCTCGCCTTTCGCCGCGCGCGGTTACGAGGGACAGGGCGGCCACTCGCCGCTCGATCTCGCCCGCCCGCCTCCGGCGCTCCTCGTCCGCCAGACCGACCAGCTCGTCCGCATGTGCGCGCGCCACGGCGTGGCGCTCTTCCTGGCGCTCCACGACTGGCTGCCCGTGACTCTCTCCGGCGAGGAGCTCGAGGCGCAGAGGACCTGGGCCCGCTTCTGGGGCGGCCGCTACCGGGGCGAGCCCCACGTCTTCTTCGACGTGCAGAACGAGCCTGCGGTCCCGGTTGCCGACGATCGGCCGCACGTTGTCGCGCTCTGGAACCGGTTCCTCGGGGAGAGGTACGGCGGCGACGCGGCTCTCCGGGAGGCGTGGGGACGCTTCGCACCCGAGGAGCCGATCGGCTCCGTCCCGCCGGGGCCCGGGCCGGCGGAGTGGGAGAACCCGCGCGCCGCGGCGCACGACGAGTTCCGGGCGTGGCTCCTCGAACGCTGGATCGATGCAAACGCGCGCGGCGTTCGCGAGGCGGGCTCCGGCGCGTCGGTCACCGTCGGCTTCCTCCAGTTCGCCACATCCGCCGACAAGTGGCTCCCGACAGCGGCTCTCACCTTCTCGAACACCCACTACCACGGGCCCGTCGAGAACCTCTCTCCGATCCTCAAGCTCACCGACCTGCGCTGCCGCGGTCAGGGGCTGTCGCTCGGCGAGTTCGGCGCCTGGGACGCGCACGGTGCCCGCACCCGCGGCCGCTTCGCCGACGATACCCGCTCGGCGACCCGGCACATCCTCGCCGCGGGGCACGAGACGCTGGGGCTCGGCGGCAGCTTCGCGCTCAACTGGGACCTGAAGGACCTCGACGACTGCATCTTTCCCTGGGGGCTGACGCACGCCCAGGACCGCGCTCCGAAGGGCTGGCTCCCGGCCTACCGCAACCTGGCGCTCCTCACATCCGGCCTGCGCCCGCGCTACGAGCCGCCGGCCGTCTTCCTCGTCCTTCCGGACGCGCATCGCCTCGGAGCGAGGAGCGGCGAGATCCACGACGCCCTCCTGCGCGCGGTGCGGCTCCTCTTCGCCGCGCACGTCGACTTCGCCGTCATCCCAGAAACGTCGCTCGCACATCTGCCGCCGGAGGCCAGTGCGCTGCTCTGGCCTCTGCCTTGTGCGACGAGCGACCGCGTCTTCGACAGCGTGCTGCGCTTCGTCGAGGAGGGGGGCAGCCTCTACCTCTCCGGCGGCGCCGGCTTCGACGAGCACCGGCGCCCGGCGAGCGGCGAGCGGCTCGCGCGGCTCGGCCTCGCCCCGCGCACGCCGCGGTCCCCCTTCGCGCCGCGGGCCGCGGCCTCCGAGGGAGCCGCCGATGTCGAGGTCGAGCTCTCCACCGCTGGGCGCGGCAAGGTCTTCTTCGTCCCCGAGCCGCTCGAGCTGCGGGCAAGCACCGAGCGCGGCCTGGACGACCGCGCCGTCGCGATCTACCGGAGCTTCCTGCAGCGGAGCAGCATCGCGCACCACCGCGTCGAGCCGCGCGATGCTCTCCTCCACATCTTCTCGATCCCTGAAGGCAAGGACCGGGCGGTCTACACGCTCTACCGGGAGGAGAAGGACGCCGAGCCGCGCGAGTACTCCGTCGAGACGCCGGCCGGCGAGGTGCGGCTCTCGCTGCGCTGCGGCGAGACGGGGCTGATCCACTGCGGCCGCGGACCGGGGGAGATCCTCGCCCTCGAGGGAGCGGGAGAGCTCCGCGTCGGCCGCGAGCTTCTCGCTGAGGTCGAGGGGCATGCGATGCTCCAGAGCCTGGACGGCGCGCCGCTCGCGCGCTCGCGAGGCCTGCTGCTCTTGCCGGCGCGCGAGGGAGCCGTGCGGCTCCGCGCCCCCTCCATCGCCCCGCCCGTCGCCGTCGTCGGCGAGTTTCGCAGGAGGCGGTGGACGGAGCTCGAGCGCTGGCGGCTGCCGAGCGATGGCGATGCGATCCGCATCGAGGTCGACACCGGCCGCGCCGGTCTGGTACTGATGGTGGCGGACGAGGACGCGCTGCCCGAGCTCGAGCGCCGTCTCGAGGAGAGGCTGCAGTGAAGGACCCGGGGCCGGGCTAGCAGGATGCGCCGGGCGCATCCGCGTCTGGCCGACCATCGACGAGGAGACTGACATGAAACCCATCACGTTCGCCGCAAGCCTGATCCTCTCCCTCGCCGCCGCGCTGCTGCCGGCGGCCATCGAGCTGCACGTAGCCCCGGATGGCCGCGACGAGAACCCCGGCACCGCGGACCGTCCGTTCGCGACGCTCGAGCGCGCCCGCGATGCGCTGCGCGAGCTGAAATCGAAGGGGGAGCTCCCCGCCGGCGGCGCCACTGTCTGGATCGGGGGCGGGACGTACCGGCTCGCGCGGCCGCTCGATCTCGATGCGCGCGACTCGGGCCGCGAGGACGCGCCCGTCGTCTTCCGGGCCCAGCGGGGCGAGGTCGCCCGCATCACGGGCGGGCGCGAGGTGTCGGGCTTCGAGCCCCTGAGCGATCCCGGAGTGCTGGAGCGCCTCGACCCCGCCGCGCGGGGCCGCGTCCTGCGCGCCGACCTCCGCGCCTGCGGCATCTCGGACTTCGGAGAGGTCGCCGCGCCCGGCCGCCGGATCGAGCTCTTCTTCCGCGACGATCCGATGCCGCTCGCGCGGTGGCCGAACGAGGGCTTCGTCCGCGTCGTCGACGCCGTCGGCCCGACGTCGTTCACCACGCACGGCATCTCCGGAACGCGCGAAGGCCGGCTCACCTACGAGGGCGACCGTCCGGACCGGTGGCGCGCGGAGAAGGACATCTGGCTCCACGGCTACTGGTTCTGGGACTGGAGCGACGCGTACCAGAAGGTCGCATCGATCGACCGCGAGAAGAAGATCATCGCCACGGAGCCCCCCTACCACGGCTACGGCTACCGCAAGGGCCAGCGCTACTACGCGCTGAACATCCTCGCGGAGCTCGACCGGCCCGGCGAGTGGTACCTCGACCGGGAGAGCGGCGTCCTCTACTTCTGGCCGCCCCGCCCGGTGAAGCCCGGCGATGTGGTCCTCTCGCTGGCTCCGAGCCTGCTGCGGCTGCGCGACACCTCGTGGTGGAGCCTCCGAGGCGTGATGCTGGAGGCCTCTCGCGCGACGGCCGTCTCCGTCGAGGGAGGCGCCGAGGTCTGCGTCGCCGGCTGCGTCATCCGCAACACGGGGGGCTGGGGAGCGACGATCTCCGGAGGCGGACATCACGCCGTGGCGGGCTGCGACGTCTACCGCGCCGGCGAGGGGGGAATCTCGCTCTCCGGAGGAGACCGCAAGACGCTGAAGCCGTCGGGCCACCGCGCCGAGAACAACCACATCCACCACTTCGGCCGCATCGTGCGCACGTACCGGCCCGCCGTCTCCGTGGGAGGCGTGGGGCAGATCGTCGCCCGCAACCTGATCCACGACGGCCCCCACAACGCGATCCAGCTCGGCGGCAACGACCACATCATCGAGCTCAACGAGATCCACCACGTCTGCTTCGAGACGGGCGACGTCGGCGCCTTCTACATGGGGCGCGACTGGACGGCGCGCGGCACGGTCATCCGCCACAACTTCTTCCACGACATCCAGGGGCCTGGCCTCCACGGGGCGATGGCCGTCTACCTCGATGACGCGGCGAGCGGCATCACGATCGCCGGCAACATCTTCGTCCGCGCCGGTCGCGCGGCCTTCATCGGAGGCGGGCGCGACAACCTCGTGGAGAACAACGTCTTCGTCGACTGCGCGGCGTCGGTTCACATCGACGCGCGCGGCGTCGGCTGGATGAGCTACCACGTCGAGGAGGACGGTACGCTGCCTCAGAGGCTGCGGGAGATGCCCTACCGCGAGCCGCCCTGGAGCGAGCGGTACCCGCAGCTCGTGAACATCCTCGACGACGAGCCGGGCAAGCCGAAGGGGAATGTCGTGCGGCGCAACGTCTCGTGGGGCGGCCGCTGGCTCGACGTCGAGGCGAAGGCGAAGCCGCTCGTGAGGTTCGAGGAGAACATCGTCGACGAGGACCCCCGCTTCATCGGCCCGGATCACATGGACTACCGGCTGCGCGAAGGCTCCCCTGCACTCGAGAAGGGATTTCGTCCCCTCCCGCTCGATGAGATCGGCCTCGTCGATGACGAGAAACGCCGCGACCGCCCCGTGGCGACCGCCTCGCACCCGCCGCGCCCGAGCCCTCCGGGGCCCTGGGTACGGAAGGTCGCCACGCGGCAGCTCGAGGCGACGAGCTTTCGCGATGGTCAGCCGGTCGCCGGCACCTACTACTTCTACTGGTACGACGACGAGAGCAAGGCGCACTTCATCGATCACGACGGGACCGATGCGCTGACCCGCCACCCGGCGCAGCCGGAAGGCTACAGCTACAAGCGGTCCTCGTGGCATCACCGGGAGCTGAATGATGTCCTCGCCGCGGGGCTCGATTTCGTCCTGCCCGTCTACTGGGGCTATCCGGAGGGCTACGACGGCTGGAGCTTCATCGGCCTGCCGCCCCTCGTCGAGGCCGCCCGCGAGCTCGAGACGAGCGGTGTGAACCCGCCGCGGATCGGGCTCTTCTACGACACCTCCACCCTCCGGTACAACCACCTCGGCCATCACGCCGACCTGACGACCGAGCGCGGCCTCGAGTGGCTCTACGTCACGGTGAGGGACTTCTTCTCGCTGATCCCGCCGGATCTCTGGGCGGCGGTCGATGGGCGGCCGCTCGTCTGGCTCTACTCGGCCAACTTCGCCAAGGGCAAGGACGAGCGCGCGCTCCAGTACCTCCGCGCCGCGTTCGAGGAGGACTTCGCCGTCGAGCCCTTCATCGTCAAGGAGGTCTCCTGGCCCGGCGAGGCGGACGCGACCTACGCGTGGGGCGCGGCCCTGCGGCCGACGGTCTACTCCATCGCGGCGGTCGGCCCCGGATACGACCATTCGGCCGTGCCGGGGCGGTCTCCGCTCGTGAAGGAGCGCGAGGGCGGCGATTTCTACCGCCGCTCCTGGGAGTGGATCCTCGCCCGGCCGCTGGCCGTGCGGCCCTCGATCGCGGTCGTCGAGACGTGGAACGAGTGGCACGAGGGCACCGACATCGCCCCCTCCGCGGAGGATGGGCGTCTCTACGCGGAGATCACGCGCCGCTATGCGGACCTGTGGCATGCGGGCGAGGTCCTGCGGCCGAAGGGACCTCATGCCGACAGGACCGAGGTCTCGGTGACGCTGGGCCAGCCGAACCGCTCCGATGGCATCGAGCAGAAAGACCAGGCGGACGGCAGGACGCGCGCCGTCGAGGTCGAGGGACGCGCCGCTCGAGCGACGGTGCCGACCGAGCACGGCGGCCGCTACATCTACTTCGACGTGGCCGACTCCTTCTTCTGGGCCGAGGGGCGGCCGGTCACCTTCGAGATCACGCTCCTCGACGCGGGCACCACGGCGGTCGCCCTCGAGTACGACTCGCTCGATGAGTCGGCTCTGCACCAGGGAGCCTTCAAGCGCGCGCCCGAGCTGGAGCGGACAGGCAGCGGCCGCTGGCGCACCGTGCGGCTCCGCATCGAGGACGCGGCGTTCACCGGCCGCTCGAACGGCATGGACTTCCGGCTGGCGGATCCCGACGGCACGCTCGTAGTCGAGCGAGTCCTCATCCGGAAGGAGTGAGGGGCGACGGCGTGGACGGAGCCTGAGGGCATCCCGGCGGATCCGGCGGCGGGACAGCACCCTCGGCCCCGCCGAAGGGTACCGGAGGGGGCTCTCGGTGCGGCGGTCGGGGGCGAGGCTCCGGCCGGTCCGGACGATCCGGGCACGGGCGCACGGCACGGCGCTCCTCCGGGGCCGTATGTCCCGCCCGCCAGGAGCGATACCGGTCGAATAGATCCGGCTTCAGGTCGGGGTGGCAGCCCTGGCAGGTCCTTCCGATCGCTCGCCGCTGCGCGCGGGAGAGGACGCAGGCAC
>JAFGKN010000442.1 GCA_016928605.1 Planctomycetota bacterium
ACTGGGCGAGCGAGAGCGTGGGGAACGGCCGGCGCGTCGGCATGACGCGCGGCCTGAGCGTCGAGCCGCGCGAGCCGGGCGAGTCGGTCGCCGTGATTCTGACGCTGACCGGAGTCACCGGTCCGACGACCGTCGTCGAGACCTTTCCCGAGGGATGGATGCTCGAGGATAGCGCCGGAGGAGCCGTGAGCGGGAACACGATCACCTACAACGTGGCGCAGAGCAAATCGCTCACCTACCAGGTCGCATCGCCCCTCTTCGACTGCGCGCCGGCCATCTTCACAGGCGACGCCACGCCGCGCGGCGGCTGCACCACGACCGTCGTCTCGCGGAGCAACTGCCGGCCGCCCGAGTGCGGCCTCCAGTCCACGGGCGCCGTCTCGGAGATGTTGATCATCGGACCGATCGATCTGATCGATCCGGGCAACCCCGGAGTGACTACAGGCCCGAACTGCGACGACAACGGCAAGCTCCAGGCCACGGACTACATGGATGACGGCGCCGGGGTGACCGAGGCCACGCTCCTCGTCGAGGCAGGCGACCAGATCGCTCCGGAGTTCGGCGGCGCTGCGGGCGGCTTCGGCGTCAAGCTGGCGGTCAACCCCTGGATCAATCCCGCCGGAACCGACGGCATCCTGACGGTCTGGAGGGCCGGTGCCGACGTCGACGGTCTGATCCGTTTCAACGATGCCGACAACGTCGGCGATCCGGTCGATGACTACATCATCTACGGGCTGATCTATCTCGAGAACACGACGGAGGAGTGCGTCGACGCGGTGCTCGAGGTGGGCAGCGACGACGCGGTCAAGATGCGCGTCAACGGCGTGCTCGTCCACGTGAACGCCGTCTGCCGCAGCATCACCGCCGCGGGCGAGGGGGACATGGTCAGCGTGAGCTTCGTACCAGGCGTCAACGTCATCCTCGTCGGAGTGGTCGAGCGCGGCGGCGACACGGACCTGCGGCTCATCGTGCGCGATCCCGACCTGACGCCTCTCAACGACGGCCGCGTCAAGCTCTCCTGCAGCCCGCCGGCGAGCTATCCCGTGGTGCCCCGGGTGATCCGGTCGATCGACCCGGTCGTGTACGCGCCGGACGAGACGATCACAATTACCCTGTCCGCTGCAGACATCGCCGATCCCTTCACCCTCGTGGAGACGGTTCCCGCCGGTTTCGCGATCAGCACGAGCGACGGGACGGTCGATGGCAACACGATCACCTTCGAGATCGCGCGGAGCGGCGATCTCACCTACGAGCTCACGCCTCCGGCCGACTCTTGCGACCGCGGCTTCGTGATCACCGGAGAGGTCCTGGGCGGGGGCTGCGCCCTCCTCGGCGGCGACTCGCGGTTCGGCTGCCGCCTGTCGGCGCCCGACTGCGGCGAGGAGAGCGGCGAGAGCGCGGATCTCGTCGCGGCCTTCGCCTTCGGCGTGCACTCCGTCCTGCCCGCCGGCGCATGGTGTCCGGTCCCCGGCGACCCGGCGGTCTCGTACACCCCCGTCGAGCAGTCCAGCGCCGCGGCTCTCCTCTACAGCGCGGTCCGGGGTTGGGGCTACGAGCAGATCTACTCGGCCGGCGCCTCGCCCTACGGCACGCGGGGCGGCTACGGTATCTTCGGTCCCTTCGACGATACGCCCAACCCGCGGAGCAAGTTCAGCGATGCCTGCGGCGAGCAGCTCTACGACTCCTTCATCGGCGCCAAGGACTGGCTCGACAACCAGACGTTCCTCGACGGGACGCCCTACGCGGAGGGTCAGGACAGCTGCAGCGCGGCGACGGTCGGCGATCCCAGATCTCCCTGCGCGACGGTGAAGGTGCCCGAAGGCATCGTCTTCCGTGTCGACATCCCCGATGAGTGCCTGCAGGACGCCGAGAACCGCTTCCGGTTCGCCGCAGCCGTGGGCAGCGCCGACAACACCCACGCCCACCGGATCCTCGCGGAGGCTGGAGGCGCGGGCCCGCCGCCGGACGTGGGCGAGAGCCACGTCGTCCTCGTGAGCAACTTCGACCAGGCCCAGTTCGACACCGGCACGACCGATGGCGACCCCGGAGACGGCGTCTTCGCCCGCGTCGGATTCGACGACAAGCTCCCGCCGCTCGGCGACGGCATCGCTCCGGATCCGGCGTTCATCAACATGAACGCGGCCGGGCTGGCGACGGGCAGGTGCGCCAGCAGTCCGACGCTCGTCGTGGATCCCGCGGAGCCCTACATCCGCGTCCACCAGCTTCAGGGCAACTCCAACAACGGGCCGGGCGGCGCCCGCGACCCCAACGGGGGCGACCTGGTGGTCCTGGAGATCTGGAAGGTGACGGGCGGCGGTCCCGCGGCTCCGAAGTTCGTGCGGGGCGACGCCAACGCGGACGGCGAGATCAACCTGACCGACGGCATCGTCATCCTCAGCTACCTCTACCTCGGCGACGACCCTCCCGAGTGCATGGACGCCGCGGATGTGGACGATGATGGAGGCGCGCTGCCGACGCTGACGGACGCGATCCGCATCTTCAGCTGGCTCTTCCTCGGGCAGACGGCGCCGAGACCGCCGTCGCCGCGGCGAGCGGTCTACGCGCCGGGCGACTGCGGCGTGGATCCGCCGGACGAGCCGGGGGACACGCCGGACGCGATGGGCTGCGCGCAGCCTCCGGAGAAGTGCCGGCGATGACGCAGGACGGGGGATCGATCCTGGACCCGGAGCGCTCGGTGAACCGCATCGTCGACGCCTCGCTGAACCGCGCCGCCGAGGGGCTGCGCGTCGCCGAGGACGTCTGCCGCTTCCACTGGAACCTGCCGGGGCTGGCGCGCGAGCTCAAGGAGCTCCGCCACGAGCTTCTCGATGCCGGCCGCGGCGAGGTTCGAGCGGTCCGGGACCAGCTCGCGGCCCGCGACATCGAGGGGGACGTGGGGCGCGCGAGCGGAGTGGCGGGGGCCGCCGGCCGCTCTCCGCCCGCCGGTCCGGCCGGCGTGCTCCCGGAGGCTGCCCGGTCGAACCTCCAGCGGGCGCGCGAGGCGATCCGCACCCTGGAGGAGGTGACCCGCCACCGCGATCCCCGCTGCGCGGCCCGCTTCGAGGCCGTCCGCTATCGCCTCTACGGGCTCGAGAAGGCCCTCGCGGGGCTCGCTCCCGAGCGGGACCGAGCGGAGGATCTCGCGCGCGTCAGGCTCTGCCTCGTCGCCTCGGAGCGCCTCTGCCGGGGTCCGCTCGAGGAGGCGGTGGAGGCGGCGCTCGAGGCGGGAGCGGACATGATCCAGATGCGCGAGAAGTCGATGGACGATGTCGATCTCCTCCGGCGGGGCCGGCGGCTGCGGGAGATCACGGCGCGGCGGGGCGCGCTCTTCATCGTCAACGACCGCGCCGATATCGCCGTTCTGGTGGAGGCCGACGGCGTCCACCTGGGCCAGGGGGATCTGCCCCCCGCGGAGGCGCGCGCGATCGTCGGCGAGACGAAGCTCATCGGGCGGTCGACGCACTCGCTCGAAGAGGCGCGCCGTGCCTCCCGCGAGGGCGCCGACTACATCGGAGCGGGCCCCGCGTTCGCGACGCGCACCAAGGAGACCGGCCCGCCGCTCGGGCCCGAGGAGATCGGCCGCATCTCCGCGGAGATCCCCCTGCCGGTCCTCGCCATCGGCGGGATCGACGAGCGGAGCCTGCCTCTCCTCGTGGCTGCGGGAGCGCGGCGGGCGGCGGTTTCCGCCGTGATTCTGGCAAGCGACGACGTCGGGGCCGCCGTCCGGACGTTGCTCCGGATCCTCGACGGCGGCGCCGAGAGCCGCCGCGCCGCCCCCGCGCCGCCGGAAAATCAGAGAGAGCCCTGAAAACGGATGCAGGCTGGTCTATAATCCGCGCTCTCGATTCGGGCTGCTCCGCAGGAGACCCATGAGCGCACATCCGCGCCACCGACTGGTTGCCTTGCTCCTCTCCATCGTCCCCGGCTGGGGGCATGTCTACTGGGGTCGAGAGATCCTGGGGCTCGGTATCTTCACCGCCTGCGCGGTGCTCGGCTTCGTCTTCCTCAACGCGAAGCTGATCTACCGGGGAGAGGGGCGCGACGCCATCCTCTGGATCTCCGGCGCTCTCTCCCTCCTCGCGTTCGGTGCAGCGTTCATCGATCTGGCTCTGCGCACGTCTCCCCCGCGGGTCCGGCGGGAGCAGGAGGCGCGCGAGCGCCTGCTCCACCAGGGGACGATCGCCTACCTCAAGAGGGACTACGACAACGCAGTGGTCCTGTTCCGCGAGTGCCTGCGCATCGATCCGCAGGATGTGGATGCCCTCTTCCGGCTCGGAGTCGCCTTCGCCCGGCGGGGTGACGCGGATCAGGCGAGGCGCTGGCTCCGCAATGCGATCCGGCTGGACCTGGACGAGAAGTGGCACTGGGAGGCGCAGCGGGAGATCGCCCTGCTCGAGAGCGAGAAGGAGCGGAGCGAGGCGAGCGACGCCTCGCGACGGCAGGTGGATGAGCAGGAAGAGAGCCAGACTGCGACGGCGTAACCGATGGTGACCTGCAAGGAGTCGGGAGTGGACATCGATGCGGCCGGCGCGGCGGTCGAGAAGATCGCCAGGCACGTGCAGAGCACCTACGGCCCGCGCGTGCTGGCAGGCAGCCACGGCGGATCCGCCGGGCTCTTTCACCTGGACTATCCGCCGGGCATCCTCGCCCGCAACTACCGCCACCCCGTGCTCGCCGCATGCACCCGCGGAGTCGGGACCAAGCTGGAGATCGCGATCCGGCTCGGGATCTGCGACACGGTCGGCATCGACCTGGTCGCGATGTGCGTCAACGACCTCGTCGCGCAGGGCGCGGAGCCGCTCTTCTTCCTCGACCGCATCGCCGCGGGCAAGCTGGATCCCTCCCTGGCGGTGGATCTGGTGAAGGGGATCGCCCGCGGCTGCGTCGAGGCCGGCTGCGCCATCCTCGGCGGAGAGACAGCCGACGTGCCGGGATTCTATGCGGCGGGGCACTACGACCTGGCGGGGTTCTCGGTCGGCGTGGCCGAGAGGACGCGGCTCGTCACTGGCCGCGGCGTGTGCCCCGGCGATCAGGTCCTCGGGCTCCTCTCGAGCGGGGTGCACTCGAGCGGCTGCTCGCTCGCGCGCAGGATCGTGCTCGGCCGCTCGAAGGGCCGCAAGGCGCTGGACGAGCCGCTGCCGGGGAGCGCCATCTCGCTGGGCGAAGAGCTTCTGACGCCGACCCGGATCTACACGAGACCGATCCTCGCCGTCCTGCGCCACTACCGCCAGAAGAAGGTCGTCAAGGCGATGGCTCACATCACGGGCGGGGGGCTGCCGGGCAGCGTGTCCCGCGTGATCCCGCAGTCGATCGACGTGGTCGTCGACAGGAGCCTATGGCAGGTGCCCGAGATCTTCCGGATCCTCCAGAGCCGCGGCGATGTCGCCGAGGAGGAGATGTTCCGGGTCTTCAACATGGGCATCGGGATGGTGATGATCGTCGCCCCCTTCTACGCCGACTCGATCATCGAGCAGCTGGGCCGACTCGATGTGGAGGCAGTTCGCATCGGCGAGGCCGTCGAGGGGAGCGGCCGCCTCCAGCTGCGCTGATGACCGCCGGGTGGGGTCGGTCGCGGCCGGAGCCGGTGCCGCGCCAGCCTCAGGCGTCCGTGTAGACGCCGCGGAAGACCTCCTCGGCCGGTCCGGTCATCACGACGCTGCCGCCGCTCTCCTCTCCCCTCCACTCGATCTCCAGATCGCCGCCGCGCAGGTGAGCGAGGACCCGTCGATCGCACCAGCCGCTCAGATGGGCCGCCACGGCAGCGGCGCAGGCGCCCGTGCCGCAGGCCAGGGTCTCTCCGCTGCCCCGCTCCCAGACGCGCAGGGCGATCTCCGACCTCGAGAGCACAGCGATGAACTCCGCGTTGACCCGCTCGGGAAACCAGGGGTGGCGCTCGATCGAGGGACCCCATCGCTCCAGCGGGATCTCCTCGAGCGCGCGGCGCGCGTCCGCCGCGGCTCCGGAAGCGCCGTCGACGCGGATCACGGCGTGCGGATTGCCCATGGAGACGCCGCTGAAGCGGAACGTCCGTCCCCCCGCATCGATCGAGACTCCCAGCGCCGGCTCTGCCGCATCGCCGCCGTCGGCGAGAGGAAGATCCAGGCGCCGCAGGCGCGGTGGGCCCATGTCGACGCTCACCGCCTCGACCCCGCCGTCCCGCCCGGCGCGCAGCCGGAGAGTCTTCACCCCGGCGCCGGTCTCCACGCGCAGCGTCTCGCCGCGGCATCGCCTCCGGTCGTGGAGCAGCCGTCCGGCGCAGCGGATGCCGTTGCCGCACATCTGCGCGCGGCTGCCGTCGGCGTTGTAGACCTCCATGCGCGCGTCGCAGGAGGCGTCGCGAGGGGG
>JAFGKN010000443.1 GCA_016928605.1 Planctomycetota bacterium
GGGGCCGGGTGCAGCCCGGTCCCGGATCCGGGATGCGAGCGTTTCTGGCGATAGAATTCCCCGATACATGGAAAGAGACGTACGCGGAGGCGCTCCCCAGCCTGCGCGAGCGGTTCGCCGGCGTGCGCTGGGTGAGTGCCGAGAATGTTCACCTGACCCTCCGCTTCCTGGGTGAGGTGAGCTCCGATGTCGCAGATCGCCTCGAGCGGCCTGTCGAGGCCATCGCCCGCCAGAGCGTGCCGCTTTCGCTCTCCATCGGCGAGCCGGGGTTCTTCGGCCCCGCGGCCGCGCCGCGGGTGCTCTGGCTCGCCGTGGCGGATGGGCGGAGCGAGCTCGAGGGGCTCCAGAGCAGGATCGAGGACGCCGTCCGGCGGCTCGGCCTGCCCGCGGATGACAAGCCTTTCCGGCCGCACGTGACGCTCGGGCGCAGCCGGAGCGGACGAGGGGGGCCGCGCCGGCCGGAGGCCGGAGGCCTGGCGGGGGGGCCGGAGTGGATCGAGGCCGCGTCCGCCTCGAGGCTTCCGGGCGCCGCGTTTCGCGTGGAGGAATGGACGCTCCTCTCGAGCGAGATCACTCCTCGAGGACCGATCTACAGCCCCGTCTGGAGAGTACCGCTGGGAGCAAGCGAGTGATGCGATCGACGGAAGTCCGAACGGCGTTTCTGGACTACTTTCAGCAGCAGGATCACCTGCTCGTCCCCTCGAGCTCCGTGGTTCCCCACGGCGACAAGACGCTCCTCTTCACCAACGCCGGGATGGTGCAGTTCAAGGATGTCTTCACCGGTCGCGACCAGGCGCGCCACCCGCGGGCGACGAGTGTCCAGAAGTGCATCCGGGCCGGAGGGAAGCACAACGACCTCGACAACGTCGGGTACACGACGCGGCATCTCACCTTCTTCGAGATGCTGGGCAACTTCTCCTTCGGAGACTACTTCAAGCGCGAGGCGATCGCCTACGCCTGGGAGCTGGTGACGAAGGGCTTCGGGCTCGATCCCGCGCAGCTCTGGATCACCGTGTTTCACGAGGACGGCGATGCCCGCGAGCTCTGGAGGTCGGTCTCGGGCCTTCCCGGTGAGCGGATCGTCGGCCTGGGAGCGAAGGACAACTACTGGAGCATGGGGGAGGTCGGCCCCTGCGGTCCGTGCTCGGAGATCCTCGTCGATCGCGGGGACGCCTACGGGGCGGCGGATGTCGAGAACGGCGAGCGATTTTTCGAGATCTGGAACCTCGTCTTCATGCAGTTCAACCAGGATGCGGATGGCGAGAAGACGCCCCTGCCTCGGCCTAGCATCGATACCGGGATGGGCCTCGAGCGCATGGCGATGGTCCTCCAGGAGGTCGGCACCGTCTTCGAGACGGACATCTTCCAGGCCGTCATCCGCCGCATCGAAGAGCTGAGCGGCTCGTCCTACGACCCGGGCCCGGCCGGCGTGGCGCACCGGGTTCTCGCCGACCACCTCCGCTCGCTGGTCTTCGCCCTGGCGGACGGTGCGGAGATCAGCAACGAGGGACGGGGATACGTCGTTCGCCGGATCCTTCGGCGGGCGTCGCGCTACGGCCGGAAGATCTACACGGCCGGTCCCATCCTCTGCCAGCTCGTCGACACTCTCGTCGATGCCATGGGCGACGCCTATCCGGAGATCGCCGCGGGGCGGGAGCTCATCACCCGGTTGATCCGGCTCGAGGAGGAGCGCTTCGGCGAGACGCTCGACCGCGGGATCGAGCTCTTCGAGGATGTGGCCCGGCGGCTCCGCTCGCGGGGCGAGAGCCGCGTCCCCGGGGACGAGGTGTTCAAGCTCTACGACACGTTCGGGTTTCCGGTCGATCTCGTCGAGCGGATGGCCGAGGAGGCGGGTCTGGAGGTGGACATCGATGGCTTCGGCGCTTGCATGGAGGCGCAGCGCCAGCGGTCGAAGGCGGCCTCGGGCTTCTCCGCCGCCGCGGGCGCCGGCGGCCTCGCGGGAGGCGCACTCTCCGAGGAGGCGCAGGAAGTGCTGGCCCGCCTGCCGGAGACCGAGTTCGTGGGCTACGACTCCGAGGAGGCGGAGGCGGAGATCCAGTACGTCCCGTCGGATCGGGACTCCATCTTCGGGGTGGTCCTCTCGCGGACTCCGTTCTACGGCGAGTCGGGGGGGCAGATCGGCGATGCGGGCTGGATCGAGGGCGAAGGCTTCCGCCTCGCGGTGCTGGACACAAGACGTCACCAGGGACGCGTGGAGCACATCTGCCGCCTCGAGGAGGGGGACGCCTCCGCCATCCGGCGCTCCGTCCGGGTCAGGGCGATCGTGGATCACGAGCGGCGCGCGGCCATCCGGCGCCATCACTCGGCCACGCACCTCCTCCACGCCGCCCTGCGCGAGGTCCTCGGCCCGCACGTCCGGCAGAAGGGCTCGCTGGTCGCGCCCGATCGGCTGCGCTTCGACGTGACCCACTACAGCGCGATCAGCTCCGGCGAGCTGGAGGCCGCCGCCGAGATCGTCCGCAGCAAGATCCTCGAGAACATCCTCGTCGAGACTCGCATCATGAGCCGGGAGGAGGCGGTCGACGCGGGGGCTCTGGCCTTCTTCGGCGAGAAGTACGAGGATCGAGTGCGCGTCGTCCGCATCGGGGACTTCTCGATGGAGCTCTGCGGAGGAACCCACGTGGAGCGGACGGGCGACATCGGGCCGTTCGTGCTGGTCGGGGAGGGTTCCGTCTCCTCCGGCGTGCGCCGCCTGGAGGCCCTGACGGGGGAGGCCGCCGAGGAGTTCCACCGCAGCAATGCGCGCAGCGTGGAGCAGCTCTGCCGCGCGCTGAAGGTCCAGCCCGGCGATCTCCTCGAGCGGGTCGAGCACCTGCTGGAGGAGAACCGCGAGCTCCGCGCGCGGGCGGAGAAGAAGGCGACAGCCTCGCAGAGAGATGTCCTGAAGCGGACGATCATCGGCGACATCACGTTCGTGCGGGGGATCCTCGAAGGGGTGGGAGGCAGGGAGCTCCGCGGCGTCTACGACGGCTTCAAGCAGGAGTCGGAGCGGCTGATCTCGGTCCTCCTCGCGCGGGCCGGCGAGAAGGTCCAGATCCTCGTGACGGTCTCTCCGGCGCTCGTCGCAGAGGGATGGACGGCGAAGAGCATCTTCGACGCGGGCGCCGAGGTGCTCCAGGCGCGCGGAGGCGGCCGCCCGGAGATGCTCCAGGCGGGGGGATCGGCGCCCGGCGGCGCCGAGGCGGCGCTCGACGCGATCGAGCAGCGCATCCGCCAAGGGCCCTGAGCTCGCGCGCGCCGGACAGCTCGCATCGAGCAGCGGCCTCCCGGGTCCGGACCCGGTTTCGTTCCCGCAGCCGCAGCCGCATCGGCAACCGGATCCGCA
>JAFGKN010000444.1 GCA_016928605.1 Planctomycetota bacterium
ATGGTCGACGAGGTGACGCGGGCGAACCAGGGGCTCGCGGCCATCGAGTGCTTCGGCGTTCTGATCCGGGGGCGGGAGGCGCAGGAGGGACTCCTCATCCAGCTCGCCGAGCGAAACGGCGGACGCTACTTCCGCATCGAATGACGGCGCCCCCCAGATGGCGGTCTCTGATGCCCCGCTGCGGTGGCGCCACCGGATCGCGCTCCGTGATGGCGTGCTCTGACGTCGCGTGCATCCGGCTGGCTTCCGGGGCCCCTCTCCTCCGGCTGATCCGGCGGCAGGATCACCTCGCCGGCCCCGCTGGCGCAGCCATCTCGTAGGGGAGCGAGATGCTCTCGATGGACTCGCGGCCTCCGGGTTCCGAGCGGAGGTGCGCGCGGAACCGCAGGAACTCGGCGCTCCGGAGCTCGCGCGGATCCTCCACCTGCTGGCGGAGATCGTCGATGCCCGCGTGGACATCGAGGCTCTCGCGCGCGCCTTCCCACAGCACGAGCGCGCCGGAGCTCGCCGGCTCGACCTGGGGGATGCCCGGCGCGATGCGCGCCGACGAGACGACCCCGCCGGGCCCCACGCCGGCTCTCAGCGCCGTCGAGACGCCCGCGCTCTCGACGGCCCTCCACCGGAGCTCCCCCGTGGTGGCGCCGGGTGCATCGCAGGCGACCGGCGCCGGGCTCTCGATGCGGAGATGGCCGGGAGCTCCGTCGCCGCGCCCCTCGGTGCGGTTCATCGTCCGCGCCGTCCGCGACGCGCCGCCCTCGCCCCCGCTGACGTCGATCTTCCCGCAGTCGGCGATCTCCACGGCGCCGGTCGCCCCGAGGACGACGGACCCGCCGCTCCCGCCGCCGCCGGGAGCGCCCGTCGCGATCTGATCGGAGCCCGCAGGGTAGGGATCGCAGGGCGGCGTCGGCGAGCGCGGCATCTCCGCGCTGCCTCCATCCCCGCCGCGGGCCAGGATGGCTCCCTCGATCTGCAGGGCGCCGCGGCCGACGACGCGCATCGCGCCGCCGCCGCCTCCTCCTCCTCCCCCCGCCGCGGTGAAGTAGGGGCCCGAGGCGCTGCTCACCCGCGAGATGCTGGCCCCGCCGCCGCCTCCGCCCGAGCCGGCCGTGAGCGCCCTCTGCTCGGGAGACCCGCGGGGTGGACCTCCCCGGCCCTGGCGGGGCGTCTGGAACACCGGGACCGTCGTCGTTCCGTACTCCCCATCCCCTCCGGCGAGGAGGTGGCCTCCGCCGCCGCCGGGGGCGCCGTGAAGGACCGACTTGTGGAGGAGGGTGGGATCGACCGCCGCCGGGGTGGCGCCCCCCTCGCCGCCGTCGTTGGCGCCGCCTCCGCCGTCGAGGAGGTGGAAGACGTACGGCGTCATGGGGATCACCGCGATCTGGCCGCCGTCGCCGCCCCGGCCGGCTCCGGGTCCCCCTGCGCCGCCGGCGCCCGCCTGCCGCCCGCAGTTCGGGGGACAGGGGCACAGAAGCGGCGAGCCCGGACCGCCCGGCTGCCCGCTGATGTCGAGGAGTCCGTCGCTCGAGTACTCGATGTCATCGGAGTCGTCGCCGGGCGTGCCGCCGTCGTCGACGAAGGGTGTGCTCTCGATGTGGAAGACGACCTGATCGTTCGGAGCGTCCGGCCCTCCTCCCGAGAGGCGGACCACCAGGGGACGGGATCCCTTGACCTCCACGCGGAAGCGGCTCGCGGCCGGATCGCGCTCCGGCGCGTCGATGCCCTCGCGATGCCGGTCGCCCGGCAGCGGGAAGCCGCCGCCGCGGATCGTCCAGCGCGCCAGGTGCAGCTCTCCGAGCGCGGCTCCCGGGTTCTCCACCGGCTGGCCGGTCTCGTCGCGGAGCTCCTCGAGGAAGGAGAGGAGCACGGGGTACGGGTGGGGAGGATCGTCGGGAGAGGGCGTCTTGACGATGTGGTGAACGATCTCCATTCGGTCCGTGTCGATCTCCACGTACTCGTCGAGGAGCCTCTGGCCGGCCTCGAGGTCGAGAAAGAGCGAGGGATCAACCTCCTCGAGCACCAGCGCGGCCTCGCCCTCGCCGAAGGGGCTCGCCGGCGGGGGATCGCCGCCGGCGGTCAAGCGCCCCGGGCTCGAGGGCGGGCCCCAGATCGCCGTGGTGAGCTGCGGATCGCGCCGCGCGGTGTCCGCGAACTCCTCGATGAGGATCCCGCGCCGCTCGGCGGAGACCTCGTCGCCGGGGCGGTCGAGCAGGTCGTAGTAGACGATGGGAGGCGTGACCGCGCGCTGCTCGGTGAGCCGGCGGTTCGTCAGGTCCACCAGGGGAGTGAGCCGGAACTCCACCCTCCAGAAGCGCGGCCGGGGGGAGCCACCTGGCGCCGAGGCTTCGTTCATCTCCCGGAAGGCGGGATCGTTCTCCGCGTCCCAGATGAACGTGCGCATCGCGCCCATGCCGGGGAGCAGCGCGTGTCCGCTCCGGTGAGCCGGCGAGCCCATGTAGATGCCGGTGCGGCCGTCGCCATCGATGCCGTCGCTTTCCGGATCGGCGAGCGGAGTCGCCTCGTGCCAGGGCGATGTGTACGCCGGGTTCGACGCCCGGAACTCGACCTGCATCTCCCAGGCCGCGCTCACGACGCGCTCGTAGGCGGTGTAGCGGATCGCGACCGGCCCGGAGACGATGCCCACGGGCACCTTCACGCTGCTGATCGCGGCGACGGAGAGTTCGCCATCGCTCGCCGTCCTGTCGGAGACGACCGGGAACATCAGCCGGTTCGAATCGACGTTCTGTCCGCGCACGCTCACGGCCACCTCCGCGCGGAGGTCGCGGACGGAGATCGGCAGGCGCACGTCGTTGAGGTCGTCGCGGAGGTTGAAGGCGATCGCGTCGAGCCCGGACGGCTCCCGCTCGCTGCGGGTGAACGTGGAGGGGAGGATCGGAGGCGGCGAGAAACCGATGAAGTCCAGCTTCACGCTCTCCGCATCGATGAGGTTGAGGCCGTAGAGGGTCACGTGGGAGACGAGATGCTCGAAGCCGCCCGGAGTGTAGTAGAAGTCCGTCTCGGTACCCCGGTATCCCAGCGTGTAGCCCATGAGCGCGGGGGCCGCGTCGATCCTCTCCGCGGCGGCTGCCTCTCCGCGCACGACGACGCGGAGCGCGCCGCTCGACACGCCGCCGGGGACGACGACATCGAGGATCGATGGCGCGCCTCCTGGCGGCTCGGCCCGCACCGCGACCGGCAGGCCGCGCACCTCGCCGCGGCCCGCCGGGAACCAGACCTCGTTCTCCTCGACGAGCGGCGAGAGCGCGATTCCCCGCAGCGCCAGCACGTCGCCGGGGCGCACTCCGACCGAGGAGCAGCGGGGCGGAGCACCTCCGCGGAAGAGCCAGCCCAGCAGGTAGACGCTGTCGCTCAGGTTGACTCGGCCGTCGCTGTTCACGTCGCCGCAGGCGACGAGGCCCTCGCAGGAGGGAGACGGTCCCGCCGCGAAGAGCCAGCTCAGGATGTAG
>JAFGKN010000445.1 GCA_016928605.1 Planctomycetota bacterium
GCTCTCACCGGCGCGAGAGCACATCCCGCTCGTACCGCTCCACCTCCGCGATCCACGCCTCTCCCGCAGGCACTCCCTCCCGCAGGCAGTAGTAGTCCCAGACGGCTGCCCACGGCAGTGTCTTCGCCTCCTCCTGCATCGCCAGCCGCTGCGTGAAGCTCCCGTCCGCCTCGAGCCTGCGCAGGATCGCGATCGGCTCGAGCAGCGCCAGCAGCAAGGCCTTGATCATGCAGCGCGTTCCGATCACCCACGCCGCCACGCGGTTGATGCTGGCGTCGAAGTAGTCGAGGCCGATATGAACGCGGGGAAGATACCCGCCGCGCACGATCTCCTGGGCGATGGCCTGCAGCTCGTCCGTGAGCGTCACCACGTGGTCGCTGTCCCAGCGGACTCCCCGGCTCACGTGGAGCAAAAGCTCCTCGACCCAGAGCAGGACCGAGGAGATCTTATCGGAGATGACCTCCGTCGGATGGAAGTGCCCCGCGTCGAGGCAGAGCAGCTTCTTGCGCGCGGCCGCGTAGCCCAGGTAGAACTCGTGCGACCCGACGACGTAGGACTCCGATCCGATGCCGAAGAGCTTGCACTCCACCGCATCGAGGTTGTGCCTCGGATCGAGAGGCTCGGCGAAGATCTCGTCGAGCGCTCCTGCTAGCCGCTCGCGCGGCCCCTTGCGGTCGACCGGCACGTCCTTGAAGCCGTCCGGGATCCACACATTGGTCACACAGGGCGTTCCGAGCGCCTTTCCGATGGCGGCTCCGATCCGCCGGCAGACTTTCCCGTGCTCGACCCAGAAGCCGCGGATCTCGGGATCGGGATGCGAGAGCGTGAATCCATCGTCCGCCTTCGGATGCGAGAAGAACGTCGGATTGAAGTCCATCCCCATGGACTGACCTCGAGCCCACGCGATCCATCCCTCGAAGTGGGCCGGCTCGAGCTGGTCGCGGTCCACCTTGCGGCCGCCGGTCTCCGCGTAGCTCGCGTGGAGGTTCAGGCGGTGCTTACCGGGGATCAGGCTGAGGGCCTTCTCCAGATCGCCGCGCAGCTCGTCCGGCGTGCGCGCCTTGCCGGGGTAGTTCCCCGTGACGGCCAGACCTCCGCCCAGAGCGGCGTCGGCGCTCTCGAATCCGCCGACGTCATCGCCCTGCCAGCAGTGGAGGGAGATGGGAATGGCGCGCAGGAGGTCCATCGCCCGCTCCGCGTCCACTCCCAGCTCGCCGTAGCGCTCCTTCGCGATCCGGAACGCCGCCTCGATGGATGGCCTTCTGTCCGGCATGTTCTTCCGTGCCTCCTCACGAGTCTCTGATGGCCTGATGGGCTCCCGATCGGCGCCTCCCAACGTTCTACTCGAAATGGAGGCCGTCGATCCAGATGTCGAACGGATCGCCGCCCCACGAATCGAGGGAGATGCTCAGGGCCTTGATGCTCTTCAGGTCCACATCGCCACCCGCCGTTCGCTCCCACGCCTCGCTTCCCGCGAGCGGAGCTTCCACCAGCATCCAGGTCCAGCGGGCCTCGCTGTAGGGGTGGCCGACGAGAAGGTTGCGGCCGCCGCTCGGCTGCAGGCGCACGGCGCCCTTCTCACCGTGGAGCCGGATCACCGGGCCTGGCTCCTGGAAGCCCGGGATGTTGGGATTCTGCGCCTTGATCCAGAAGCTGACCGACTTCTTGCCGGAGAGGTCCCAGCTCGCATCGCGGGCCGAGGGATAGACCGCGGTGGCGTACATCCCCTTGTAGGGGTCCGGACGGAAGCGGAGCGCGGAGCTTCCCACGAGAGCGTCGGTCTCGTCGGCGAAGAGCACTCGCCCGCGGCCATCCTCGTTGCCCTGCATCTCGAAGCCCCAGCCGGCGGCGTCTCCCTCGGTGCCGATCTCCTCGGCCACACCGCCCGCGACGACGAGGTCGACGAAGGCGAGATCGGCCAGCGAGCCGCTCGAAACGGTGAGCCCCACGCGGCGAAAGCCCGGCGCGTCGAAAATTCGCTCGACGCGAGGTCCTGTTGCGGTCTCGTCACCGATGCTCCAGCGAAACGTCAGCTCTCGTCCGCCCGGATCACGGCTGGAGCTCGCATCGAACACAACCCGCTGTCCGACCACGGCGCGATTCGGTCCCCGCAGAACGGCCACCGGCGCCCGCGCCGCTGGGCTCTCGGGCCCGAGCTCGACGAGGCCGCTGACATCTTCGAGATACGCTCCCTCCTCGTTTCCGTCGCAGCGATTGGAGGCTAGCACGATCGCATCGCCCCATCTTCCCCAGATGGGCCAGCGGTTGTTCTCCAGCCGGTTCTGCTGGACGATCCAGTGATGCGTCCGCCAGGCGCGACCCTGCGTGCCCGCGTCGCCCCGGAAGACGATGCCGCCCCCGCGGTTGTGGTGGCAGTGGTTGCCCTCGATCTTCGTGTGGCTCGAGGAGCCTCCGACGATGACGATGCCTCCGTGGCCGAAGCCGGGCTCCGGCGCGTTGTGGAATCCCGACTCGAGCCCGTTGTAGGCCGCCTCGTTGCCGATCAGGACCGTCTGATCGCTGCCCCCCAGCCAGAAGCCGTAGCTCCCGTGGTTGGCCCGGTTGCGGATGTACGTGTTCCCGGGGCTCCACGACTCGACGCAGTTGTTGTTCGCGTGGGAGAAGTCGTTCTCGACGAAGAGGTTCCCGGTGGAGACCCAGCCGTTCAGGACGCGGATGAAGAGCCCGTCGCCTCCGTGCGTCACCTGGTTGCGGAAGAAGCGGTTGTCGTTGGATCCGCTCTCGATGAGGACGCAGGTCGAGTCGCGCGCGTGAACCTCCCCCGTCCGGATCCGCA
>JAFGKN010000446.1 GCA_016928605.1 Planctomycetota bacterium
CTCGAGATCGGCCGCGGCGCTGAGTACGTGCCGAGTCGGTGCGCGTACTGATCTCGTAGCGCCCGCGCGGAGGCGTCCGCTCCCGCTGCCGTGAGGAGATACTCGTCCATGTTCCGCTGCCCTGGACTGTACGTGCCGCCCCCGATGCCTTCGAGTTTCTCCCCCCAGAAACCCGCGTTGCCAGTGCCGGCGAGCTTCGCCGCGGCGTCCTCGCGCGCTGCGTTCTTGGCGGTCCTTTGCTCTTCCGTCATGTTGGTCCCGAGTTCCGTCGCCGCGCCCTCCGCCGTCTCTGCAATCGGCGAGAGGATCCGGCCGGCGATCTCTTTCGCCTGCGGGGCGTTCGCTCCGAGATAGGCGCGTAGATCCTGGTAGGCGGGTGACTCGGGCGCCGCCGTCGCTGCTGGAGTCGCCGACGACGTGGCCGACGACGAGGGGCCGACCGACGAGACGTCGGAGAGGAGCGGGTTCCGCCTCGGGGCAAGGTACGGCATGAGTCATCCTCCTACGACGAGAAACGTGACGGTCGTCTTGGCGCCGGGGAACCCTGTGATCGCCGAGATGACGACCTGGTCATCCTTCGTCGCCCATGCCGGCGAGGAAAGCGATACCGGGGCCTTCGTCGCCGTGTCATACGCCCCGGCGATGAAGACGGCGCGCGGCTTTCCGCTGAGCGTGTTCTTGAAGCTCGTCGCCGCGCTGGTCATGTCGAGCGTCTTCCAAAAGGCTTGCGCGTTCTCCCCGAGCGAAAGACCCTTCTTGAGCGCGGTCGAGGTGTCACCCGCAAAGCCGTTGAGCATGCGCAGAAACCGATCGACCGTCCCCGGGTCGGTAAGATCGCCGAAGTCCTCGCGACGGAAGAGAGCGGACGGAGCCTTTGCCATCTAGTAGAGGTCCGTGGCATCGAGGTAGTCAGCCACGGGCAGCGCCGGGCGCCGCCTGGCCGATGCGAGGCCAGGGCTGTAGCTGACGGAGAGCGCCTGAATGGGCGCCGGGGACCACGCCTGGGAGCACTCGAACCGCACCCGGAGAAGAGAACCGCGCGCCTTGTTCCGTGGCACGCTCGCGACGAGCACCGGGTGATCTTGTTCCTCGCCCTGCCAGCCGGGCGAGAGCACCAGTGATTCGAGGCTGGGATCCGAGTCGGTCGCGAACCCGAACGTGGTGAGCGCGAAGGACGCCACGCGGAACCCCAAGGCCGCCTCGATGAAGTGGTGCACCTTCCCGAGCGGCGCGAACTTGGGCGCCCATTCCACCGCTTCCGCGATGAGCTTGTACGTGAACCCGGGGCCGAGCTCCCATGTGAGCTCGCGATCGACCTGGACGTAGTTGCCGGAGACCGCTGTCACGATGGCCCACGCGTCGTAGACGGTGCCAAGCGGACCCGTGAGGACGTCGCCGACGTAGGGCGTGCCGTCTCCGAGATCGGACACGGTGAGCTCGGTCCCGGAGGCCGAGTCGATGGAGACGGCGAAACGGCGATCGGCGTAGTCGCTCGGGAGGAAGTCCTTGCGTTCGATGTGCACTTCCCCGTCGTCGTCGATGAGTACCAGCCGATCGTCGGCGGGTGTCACCGCCGCGCTACGAGCCGCGACGGGCCAATGCGTCCACGCCTGGGTGATGAGATCGTAGACGTAGCAGTGAGAGCCCGCGGTGTCGGTCGGATCCGAGGGGATGAAGAGGATGTACTTGCGCCAGGATTCGTATCCAACCGCGTTGGCGTAGGTCGTCGTGGCGTGGCGAATGGTTCCCGCCGTATCTTCATCGCCAGCAAGAAGCGGGATGAGCGCCGTTTCGATAGGCCGAGAGATGAGCTCCACCCCGTTGTCATTCACCGCTACCGCCCCCTGCTCCGAGAGGCAAAAGACGCGGTTGTCGAGCGCTACCGCGGTGAGCGGGGCGACAAGCCTCGTATTCCTATCGAACGGCTCCAGGGCGAAGTTTCCCGACTGGCCGACGACACGGAAGATCCCCTCCTCACCCTTTTGGACAAAGAGCGTGTCCCGGGTCGGCCGGAGGACGAAGATGGCATCCGTATCGCCGACGTCCACGAAGTTGACGAGCGGCACCGCCTCCGGCTGGCTCGGTTTCGACCAGTACAGGCGGTTCTTCTTCTGCCCGCCTTTCACTGTCGAAACGCGCACGCCCGCCGGGTAGGGCTCGGCGAGGATCACGCCGTCCGTGCGCCCGATGAGCCGGATCGTGCCAAAGGGTCCATCGTCCGTGTCTGTGGAAATGGCGTAGACGAGCCGGTTCGCGCTCGGGTCCCGGTTCACGCAGCGGATGATACTCGCCGCCGTCGCTGCCCAGTCCGAAGACGGCAGGCCGCCCGAATAGACCTGGAATTGCCGGGCTGCGATGTTTTCCGCCGCGGCGCCGGTGTAATCGCCGTTGCCGGTCACGTGCAGCACCGATCCGACGTCGAGGCCGCTCGCGCCGGTGGCGAGGATCGCGAGATCGACGGAGAGCGGCTCGAAGACGCAGCCGTAGAACGCGCATCCCTTGAACATCGCCAGCGCGGCGGCTTGCGGCGGGCGATAGGACGCCTGGGTGGCGCCCTCCTGAGACTCATTCGTGTAGAGCGCGGCCTGGAGCAGGCTGTCGGGGACCGTATCGGTCACGGTGACGGTCACCCCGGAAGCGGGCGCCGCCTGCTCCAGGACGAGCTGCATCTCGTCGTCGGGCGAAGCCGTCGCGCTCGCCGACGCTCGCGAGCGATACACTTGCAGCAGGTGCGTCGCCGCCCCGATCGCCCCGAATCCCTGCGGCACGGTGATGGTGATGTCCACCGCCTTGGCAGATCCGGAGGTGTTCGCGATGATCGCGCGCCACGAAGGAGCACCCGGAACTTGCCGGGAGCCCGTCACCTGCACCCAGACCACCCGGTAGGCGACCTGGGTTTGATCCGGGACCGCGGAGCCGGGGGAAGCTGAAAGTGCGAGCTGCATGTCGAGGCCAGGAGGTGCTCCAGCGACCTGAAAGTCGGAGTCGAGCGCGCGAAAGAGCGCGGCTTCCTGCCGGTAGCTCGAAAAGTACGTGTAGCCGTCTTTGGAAAAGGACGGGATGACCGATTGGAGCGGCGCAGCCAGGGACGGGACCGGATAGATCGTCGCCACCGGCGTCCAGGTCGCGATGCCGTTGAAGATGTGGATCGTCTCCGTGAGCGCGGAGTAGTAGTAGCCCTTGCCGGCCGCGCCGTAGAGCGCGAGGATCTGGGAGAGCGCGAGGGCGGGATCGACGCCCAACGGCGCGAAGCCTCGGCGCAGCTCGATGATGTTGTCTCGCGAGACCACCACGTTGTCGGCGACGGAGAGCGCGCCTTCCGGGGCCTCGATATCGTTGCCCTGGAGGTAAAGGCCAGCGGCCTTGACGGTGACGGACTCGGCCATCACCACCTCGCCGTGGCTGCGAAGATCCCGCGGTGAGGGAGGACCGCCTTTGGCGCCCCCTTTACACGATTGCGCATGAGCGGGAGGACCATCCTCGCCATGGCGTCGCGCTTCTGCTCTGCCAACTGGGCTTCATCGGTCTTCCCGAGCTCCCCGAGCGCGGCAGCGGCGCCCGCTTGGGCGAGGACGGGGAAGAGCTCCACCGGCGCTTGCGGCACCGGCGAAAAGTGCGCGGCGGAGACGTAGTCGCCGACCTGCAGGGCGGGGGGAGGCGCATCGGCGAGGGTCACGATCACCCCGTCGCAGGTGCCGGCGAGGTCCATCCCGACCGGTTCGAAGCCGGGCGTTGCCTTGCAGGCGTCAAAGGACGTCACGCCTACGAAAGCTCCGGGGGCTGCACCGAGTACGCTCTGCGGGGCGATGGAGGTGCCCGGCATGCCGGCGAGCGTGACGAGGGTCCCGGCGATCGCCGTCACGATGGCAGAGCCGGCCGCCTCCAAGAGAGCGGACGGACTCACCGCGTAGGTCATCCGGAGCGTCACCGCGTCGGAGCGGTTCGAGCGGTTCACGTAGTCGATGCCCTGGCTCTTGAGCCGAAATCCCCACGGCGCGATATCGAGCTGCGAGCCGTCCACCTGCGGCACGTCGATGGGGTTCCCCGATGCGTCCAGGAAGATGAGCTCGCGCAGGCCGTTCGCGACCGCGCGCGAGGGCACGCGATACGGCCCCGCTCCGGAAAGCGCCACCTCGTAGTCGGTGACGTAGTAGTCCTCCTGCACGCTCATGATGAGCGGCACGAGATAGGTGACCATCTCCTCATTCACGATCGCGAGCCACTCGGGATCGGTGAATGAAGAGTCAGGGATCCGCCCCCGGCGCTTGGCGCTCGCGATGAGATCGTCGCTGAGCTTCCCCAGCACTTTAAGATCACCGCCTCTTCCCGAATCGCCTACGTTTCACCGCGTCGAGCGCTTCCGGGTCTTCCTCTTCGGGCGGCTCGGCCTCTTCGTCGTCGGGAGACTCGGCCATCATCTCGGCCATGACCTCGGCGTCCATGTCGCCCGCCTCGTCGTCGGGCGCTTCCTCGGCCGGAGCGGAGACCCGCGCCTTGTGACGGGCCATGAGCTTCGCGCCCTGGTGATCGGAGAGCACGCGGGCGAGCTCATGGGCGACCATGAGGTTGATGCGCTTGTGATCGTCCCTCGTGAGAGGCATCGAACTACCCCCGGGAAAGAGAGACGCTCGCGACGTCGTCACCCGTGCCGCCGGTCATCTTGCCGCTCGCGAGGTGGCCCGCCGTGACACCTGTCCCCGAAGCGACCAGGGTGAGCTGATTCCCGATGAGACCCGGAGCGAGGGCGGTGATGGTGACGACGCCGAGCGCGGAGGTCGCGACGACCAGCTTGTTGAGCGTGGCGTCCGCGTTGATCGCGGCCTTGAGCGCCGCCGCGCTCGCCGTGTCGCTCGTCGCCCATGTGACGGTCTTCGCGCTGCCGGCGATGGTGCCTCCCACTGCACCGGAACCCGACGCGATGGTGAGCGTGCCCCACGCCGCGACGGCCGCGGTGCCGCCCGGCTTGATGTCGAGCACGCCTTGCTCGAGTCCAGCGGCGAGCCGCTCGAAGAGCGCGGCGAGGGCGAGGCAGACGTCGCGCGAGTGACAGGCGTCGGTCGCCCGGAAGATGGGAGCCGCGTTGCCGAGCGCGGCGAGCGCCTTGTTATGGGTGAGGCGGATCACGGTCGTCACGGCCATGGTGTTCTCCAGGGAAGGCGAAGGCGGCCCGATGCGCCGCCCGTCACCATGGTGCGACTACGTGTTGACGATGCCCGTGATACTGAGGAGCTTCCAGAGCTCTTCGGTAAAGAAGGCCTGCTCCGTCCAGATGCGCCACGAGTACCCGAAGCGCGACGGATCGTGGTACCAGATGTCACCCTTGGAGCGGCCCGCCGAGCCGGGAGTGGCCATCGAGATGTCCCGCGCGCCGATCCGCTTGAGGCCGCTCTTTGGCCGCAGGCAACCATACCCCTCCTTCATCCGGCCCTCGCCGACGATCTCCACCGGCACGCGCTGGATGTTGAAGGCGATGTAGTCGGCGCCGCTCTCGAGCTTCTTCACCTCCGCGCCGTAGCGCCGGAGCGCGTTCTGGTCCTGCATGATGTTGTTCCACGTCCGGGGATTGAGATCCGCGCGGATGGGCTCCACCACGCCCCGGCCGATGAGGAGCTCCACCGCCTCGCACACCTTCGTGAAACTGAGCGCTCCACCGGCCGCGTACGTGTTCGGTGCCGCGTCGCTGTTCGCGTCGAGATCGACGTTGAAGAGCGTCCCGGTGGTCGTGGTGGCGGCCTTCATGAGCCCGACCATGGTCTTGAATCCGGAGGCACCGAGCGTGCCCGTCGCCGTACCGGACCAGTAGAGATCGAGCGTGTCGGCGGCACCGGCAACGGCCGTATCGAGCGCGCTGATGTCGCCCGAGGCGCCGGAGACTGTGACCGTGCGCGTCGCGCGGTTGACGACCGTCTTCGTGATCGTGAATGCCCCGGTGCCCACCCGCGTCGTCGCGTTGTAGGCCACCATCTGGTAGTTCTTCTTCCCTGCCCAGATCCACGGCGCGTACTCGGAGAGCTTGATGGTGAGGACGGTGTGCGTCGCATCGACGTTCGCCGAGCTCGCGATCTTTCCGAGCCCCCCCTGCCCGTGCCAGAGCTCGTCTTCCACGCGCTTTCTGATCGCGTTGAAGCCCGATGCCTGCTTCTTCCCGGCGATGTCCGCGTACGCCCGCCGGGAGCCGGAGGCGCGCTCGGCAGAGGAGTAGTCGATGGTGGAGACGATACCGATCTGAAACCCGTTCACCGTCGCCTTGACGGTCTCCATCCCGACCGCGGTGGGGGCGGTGATGGCACCGTCTGAAGCGGACCCATGGACGAAGCCCGCTTCCTCGGCAACCACCACGTGCTCGGTGTAGTCGCCGCCCTGCTTGTTTTCGCCGTCAAAGGACAGCTCCTCCACCAGGGTCACGTCGGTGGGGATCGAGTCCTTGAGCTTCGTGTACAGCGTGTGCGCGTATTCGTTGAGTACGTTCGTCAGCTCGGCCACGTGGAGACTCCAAAGAAAGAGGGAAAGCCTGCATCGCTTTCGCTCCGTCTTCGGGTGGTCTCAGGGCAGAGGCGTTGCGCGCTTGGTCGAGTGACGGCGCGGCGCTGACCTGCGACGCCCTTTGCCGGGCGGCATCTCGCGTCTCGCTCTTCGGTTGGTCCTCGCCTTTCGGTTGGAGGACGTCTCGGCGCTCCGCGGTCCTGCGCGCGGGATCATGGCGAGGAGGGGCGGGCGACGCAAGTCAAACGCGCGTTGACCGTCGCCGTCACTCCTCATTCCGGAAGCGGCGGAGCGCGTCGGCGACGGAGCCGCCGCGCCGCTTCTTCGCGGAAGACACGTGCTCGGGGAGCTCCTTTCCCTTCGGCGTCTCGACTTCCCACTTCTTCGCCACCTCTGGGTGCTTCGCGTGCATCATGCGGCGCTGCGCCTGTGACTTGAACGGCATGGCGTCACCGACCTTTGATGAACTCGGCCATGACGTCGCCCGTGGTGCGGACCACGCGCTGTGACGATCGCCGCGGTGCCCCGTTCCTCGGCTCGGCCGCCGGGGAAGGCTCCTCGCGTCGCCCGCGGGCCTTGTAGTCGGCGACGATGCCCTTGCGGATCTTGTCTACGAGCCCGGGGAACTTGGCCTTGATCGCGGGCCACTCCATCGAATCGAACAGGATCCCGTGCTCGGCCTGGAGATCGTCCATCGACTGTGCGACCGCGTCATCCATCACGGCCGCCGGGTCCGCGCTGGGATCGTGCTCGAGGGCGGCCGAGAGATGCTGCGCGACACGGGGGAGGATGGCCCTCGACTCGCCGCGCTTCTCCAGCTCGCCGACGATCGTCTTCACCCAGCGGGCCCGGGTGGTTTCGGCTTCCTGGTGCTCTTCCACGCGCCGCGCGTGCTCGGCGGCCTGTCTCTGGGTCGCCTCGGCTGCCTCGGCACGCTTCTTCCACTGGAGCGCCTGGCGCTGCTCCGCGCTGAGCGGCTGGCCGGTGCCAGGGTCGTACTCGGCCGAGTAGAGCTCCAGCACCCGGCGCTGGATGATCTCGTTCAACTTCTCTTCCGGGAGTCCCGCCACCTGCAGCGCGCGCAGGGGGTCGGTCCTCGCCAGCGCGATGAGCTCTTCCGCCGGTCGGCGCAGCCTCGCCGCTTCCTGCATGCGCTCGTAGGCCGCTCGCTTGAGCGAGGCCGCGCCGAGGAGCTCCCGGGGGTCTACTCCGATGGAGGCCGCGACGCGGTCGATCTCGTCGGCGTCGAGCTCGCGTTCCTCCCCGAGTACCTTGTGCTTGTAGGTCCGCTTCTCGGGCGGCTTGTCCTTCCCTTCCTCGCCCTCTTCACCCTCGGCCGGCTCTTCGGGCTCCTTGGCGGGCTCGGTTCGAGGCTTCGAACGTGCCGCGGGCTCAGGCTTCCCGGCGGGCTTCTTCGGCGCGCGCTCGCGCGGGAGGGCTGGCTCCGGCTCGGCGTCGTCGGCCTCCGGGTCATGCCGCGCCCCCCGGGCGGGGCGCTCCGGTTCCTCGGCGATGAAGGCCGAGATCGCGTCGCCTGTCCCGCCTCCGCCTTCGTCACCTCCGGGGATCTCGGTCTCGTCGCTCATCGGGTGCCTTTCCTGCCAAGGGCGCGGCGGGCCGGTTCAGGCTCGGGAGCGCCGGCCGCGGCGACAAGGAGCTGGTCGCGCTCGGCCGTGAGCGCCGCGTATGTGGGCGAGCCGAAGAAGCCGCGGCCCTCAAGATCATCGAGGACCAGGACCAGGTTCGCGAGGCGCTGGAGCTCGGAGTCGGTCACGCGCTCGCGCCCGGGTGCGGGTTCGGCTGCCCGGTGAGGGGGTTTCGCGCCGGCTGCGCCCGCTCGATAGGGATCTGCCCCGGCCCGCCCTGCTGTTCGGCGAGCGGGGCGCCCGGGTTCTTCGGCGGCCCTCCGGGCCCGGGAGGTCCCGGAGGTTCACCCGGCACTCCGATCTGCGGACCTCCCGGCGGTCCCGGCGGTCCCATCGGCTGTGGCATCGGCGCCGGGGGGATTCCTTTCGCGGCGAGGAGGGCGGGCATGGTCACCGTGGCGCGGATCCACTGCTCCTGATGCATCTGATTGTGCGCGAGGGTCCGCGCGACGAGCCCAGCGTCTTTGCGGCTCTCCGGATCGGAGAGCACCACGCAGTGCTCCTGTATGTGGAGCGGGTGATTGTCCGTGAGGAGCGCCGTCACCTCTTCGCCGTTGGTGAGGGCCTCATTCTCCGCCTCGATCTGCTCCGTCTCCGCCCTGGGACCGCGCGTCACGGGCTCGATGCGCCCGGTCGTCGCTACCTGAATGTACTGCTCCGGGGTGATGGGTACGCCTTCCTGTTTCATCCCCGCGGCGAGCTGGAGCCGGCCCGCGGTCGTTGACTGGAGGGCGTTGCCGATCTTCATCGTGTACCCATCGACCTTGGCGAAGGCGTCGGCCTTGTACTTTTCGACCCTGGTGCGGTTCGACTTGCCGGTCATTTTCACGATCACCTCCGCCACCGCGTGATCCTGGAAGTGGCGGAGACTCGTCGTGTAGAGAGCCTTCATGGTCTCGATGTCCGCGCGCTGGCTCAACGCCGCGAATTGGATGGCCCTCGACTCGAGGAGGGCGAGCGCGGAGGCCGCGGTAACTCCGCCCTCGGCCACACCACGCGCCGCGTTGTTGATCCCAGAGTGCGTCGCCATGAGGTCCCGGAGCATCTGGAGAAACTGTGTCAGGCCCGGGGGCAGATTCGCGAAATCGATGAGCTTCGGCTCCGGTTCACCTTCGTTGTACGTGAGGCAGCTCATCCCGTTTCCAAGCTGGGTGAGCGCAGTGGATGAGCCACCGGAGACCGTGGGGAGCCCGAACGCGGCGAGCCGGGATGTGATCGCGGATAGGCCCGCGTTCACGCCTTGCTGGAGCGCGAGTAAATCGAAGAAGAGCGAGTAACCGAAAGGGAGCGAGTCGATGTCACCCGCGCTCCACCGGAGGTGCGGCAGATCGCGATACGGCAGGTCGTCATTCTCCAGCGCGAGCTCGGGCCCGAGCGCGGAGACGATGCGCCCGGATGGAACCCCCGGCCGCCGCGCGTGCATGAAGTCCCAGACGACGACCTCATCGCAGTCATCGCTTACCGCGCCGTATTCCTGAAAGAGCCGGGGTCTCCTTCCGCCCCGGAGCTGCTCCGTCGCGCTGTCCACGCCTGCGATCTCGTCGGCCAGGTGCGGATAGGTGTCCATGAGCTCGTAGCGGTTCGCGTACCGCCGACCGCAGAGCCAACGCGGCGCGCTCGCCGTGGTCCGCGTGGTATCGCGCACCACGTCGAGTGGGTGCATGACGTCGTATTCGATGTCCCCGGTGTGGAGTGGCCTTTCCTGGGTGGCTGGTTGGCCATCCCCATCGAAGATGGGTTCACCCAGGCCGTTGACGCGCGGGGCCGCCGAGTCCATGGCGTAGACCTCGCCAAGTTCCTTGTTCCAGATCGGGACCACCCAGCCCTCGCCGTAGTAGAGCCCCTTCTCCGCGACGTCCTGGCGGATCCTCTCGAGTCCCTTGTCCTCGGAGAGCGTCTCTGCCAAGCCATCGGCGATGACCGTCTGCTGCTGCGCGGCGAAGTCCATGGTTTTCGCCTGCGCTTCGGGCTCGCTCTTCTGGCTGGTGATCATGTTGAGGAGGTGCGTCGCGAGGTTTCTGATCTCGTTCGCCTCCATCTGCGAATACTTGCCGTTCGGGCCCACCTGATTGATGCGCCCGCCCATGTAGTAACCGGAATAGAACGCCGAGTGCGCCGCGCGCCAGAGGGCGAGGAGACCGGAATCCTCCACAAAACGGTAGTAGCCGTCGATGCGCTCGAAGAGCTCGGGGAGGAACTCACGGAGCGGGCGGGTAGCCCAGTAGGTGCGGCGATCTCGGCTGAGCTTGCTCATGGCGTTCCCTTCCGGAAGATGCCGGTCACCGCCTGAGTGAGCGGGGAGCGTTGCCGCGCCGCCTCTTCCTCGGGCGGCAAGAAGACGGTACGGGGGTCGAGGTCCGCGTACTTGGGCGGGTAGGGGTTCACGGAGCGTGGGGCGTTTCGGAGCATGTACAGCGCCGCGTCCACGCCGTCCCCGTGGCCATCGACCGTCTGCTCCCACTCCGTGTGCTGCTTGTTCCACACCGTCGTTTCGAGCGAGCGCACCAGGTGGATGCAGCGCGGGTGGATCTCGATCCGCTCATCCCGGACCAGCATGCGCAGCTCATTCACCTGTGCCTCTTTGTTGTCCTTGCGGGTCGGGCTGAAGGTGATCCCGTGCATCACCTTCAAATCGGCGATGAGCCGGAGGTCCGTGTCGCTGAAGCGCCGCGCCTCGCGCCGCTCCCGTCGCCACGGCTCGAAGATGTACGCACCGTACTCATCTCGGCCGCTCTCCTTCGTCTCCCATGGCCAGGTGGCCGCCTCAGTGGCGCGAACGCCTTGGGCGACGAGATCCGTCAAGGCGTTCGTCTCGTACCACTCGGCGAAGACGAGGAGTTTGGCGCGGAGAAAATCCCAGCAGCCGAAGAGTGCGTGTGTCGGATCGGGTTTGAAACCGACGTCCATCGCAACGAGCGGGATGAAGAAGGGCGGGATCTCGGGCTCACGTACGATCGCGTCTCGGTGCGCGGTGAATTCCGGCACCGCGGCGCGCGTCTCGTCAACCACCTCCTCACAGCCGTACTCGCGCCGGAACGTGGTGGTCTCGCGCCCGCCGCACTCCCGGGCGTACTCGTCGACGATGCCTTCGCCGAAGAGTTCCTGGAGCTCGGCCTCCGTGTCTTGGATGCGCCGCTTGATGAACGCGCCGGCCGCCTGGCATTGTGCCCGGAGGAGCACGGAGGGATGCCCGGGGGTCTCCGGGGGCGTCGTCGGCATGACGATCCGCCCGTTCACGCCAAGGGTCTGAGGCATCACGATCGCGTTCACCACGTGCTCGATTCCGCCCGGGTGGCCAGGCTCACAGGAGCCGACCTCATCAGGCACCGCCAGATGACACTTCTTGCCGCGCGCCTTTCTGTAGTGCTGAGCGTCCACGCCGAAGAGGTAAAGCCGGGAGCCGGTCGTCGGGAAGAAGAAGTGCCCGCGACCCTGGGTCGCTCTCCAGGTCGGCACGATCTCGGGCGGGCAATCGAGAAAGAGATCCTCCGCGATCGGGAGGTAAATCTCCTCCAGGTCGAGCATGGTGGGCGCCATGAAGCGGATGATCCGCGCGAGGTCGGGCCAGACCTCGGGAGCCTTGCCGAGCCCGACCTCCGCCGCGATCGCGAACAAGACGAAGCTCTTGCCGTACCGGCGGTGGCAGTAGACGAACGCCTTGCGCGAGGTCGTTGGCGCATCGTCGGTGAATCGCCCCGTGCGCAGGAAACGCCAGACCGTCTCGTAGAGCGGGATCTGGAGAGAGCGCAGCTTCCATGCTAGCTCCCCGCGCCGCCAGAGCTCGGCGACGGCAGCTTCACGAGCGTCAGAAGCGAGGAGGTCGGGATCGGTGACGGGGGCTGGGGCTGGGGCATGGTCGGCAAGAGCGACTCTCCATCGCTCGAGGTCGAGCCCATCGGGATCCCTGCCATCCGGAGGATCGCGAGGGCCGCGGCGAGGCGGACGGTCTCCCTTTCGGCCTCGCGCATGGCGCTTCTTACCCGCTCGTACGCCTCGGGGGTGTCGGCCTGAGCCATCTCGCGCACGAGGCCGACGACGCGTGGTCTTCCGCCGGGGTTGGGGCTTCTTCCGGGCTGCCATGAGGTCTGCGAGGTCGCCATTTCGGAGCCCTGATCCGCCCTGATCTCAGGGCTCGGCCGGAAACACCATTTTCCCTAGGCTCGGCCTACGGATTCTCGCCATTCCTACCCTCTTTGCTCAGGGCTCGGCCGGGAGAGGCCGTTTTTCAACTCCAGGTTACGGACGCGCGCCATGAGCCCGGCGAGCTCGGCCGCCGTCGCGGCGGCTTCCACTCGCGCCTTGCCTGCGACCTCGCGCGCCTCCTCCGCCAGCTCGGCGACGTCGAGTCGAGCGGCGAGCCAGAGCCGGAAGGCGTAGACGGCGAGCGTCCCGAGGTACGCGAGAGCGAGGGAAAGTGCGATCACTCGGATCGGGTCTAACGCTGTCGGGGGGTGCGGCGCAAAGCTGGGACAGCGCGAGAGGGCGATGACGCGCCGGGTCGCGGAGGGGCTACGGAGCCGCTACGGAGGGGATGGACACGGAGCCGGACATTAGACCGGCGCCCCACCCTCCATCTCCGAGGCATCGGGATGAGAGCTGGGCGCCGGGAGCAGGCGCGTAGATCAGCGATCGAGGAGCCGCCTACGCCGCGGTGTTCTTGGGCGTCTTCGGTGACGGCGTCCGCTTCCGCTTGGGGGTCCGCGCGAGCTTGTTCTTGGCGGAGCGCGGGGCGCTCTTCGTCTTCTTGGCCATGGGTATGGGCCCTCCGAGGCGGAGAGTAGATCGCGGCGACGGGGAAGCGCTACTCCACCGCCTCCGGATGCTGCGCGCGCTCGAGGGCGAGGGCGCGCTCCACTTTCGCGACCTCCCCGTCGTACCCGTGCGCCGTTGCGTGCTCCCGGAACTGGAGGAGCCAGCGCGCGCGCGTCGGGGCGCTGTCCGTCTTCATCCGGTGGTGCCTGGTGCAGAGGATCCGGACGTTCTCGACGCTCTCCCGGTCCCTGCCCCTCCCCCATTGGTGATCCAGCTCCGGGACACCTGAGCAGCGGAGACCCTGAAACCCGGCCGCGGTGCAGATCCCCCCATCCCTGGCCATGACCGCCGCGTAGACGCGCCGGCGCCGCCCCCTGGCGCCCTCTCCTTTGTCCAGGGGTGCCACCCTGGGAGGCGGAACGAGCCGCAGGGGCGCCGCCCTCTCCCGGAGCTCGGGGAGGATCTCGGCCGCCTTGCGGGCGAGCCCGAGGCCTCGGCCATCGAGCTCGAGCTCGGAGACCTCCTGCAGCAGGCGGCGCACCCGGCGGCGGATGGTGATGGGCCAGGTCACGGGGTGCGACCTTCGGCCTTGGCGTGCACCGCGAGGGCGCGATCCCAGACGTGCTTCGGGACCGCTCCGAGGGCGGCGCAGTTGAGGATGTCGCCCAGCACGGCGAGCAGCTCCGGCGCGGCGGCGAGGGCGGCGCGGGCTGCATCCCGCTCTTGGCCGCGCCGTCGTGCATCCTCCCGTGCTTGGTCGCGTTCGATGCAGGCGCGTTCGTACCGTTCCTCGAGTCCGGCGAGCCTACGGCACGTCCTGCACCGCAGATCCCAGACGGTGTGCTGGCCGCAGGGCTCCGTTGCCTTCATGTCGTCCCCCCGTCGAGCTTGGCGAGGACCGAGTCCAACTTGAGGCGGCGCGCGCCAGCGCCGTCCCGGTCACCCCAGTGCTCGGCGATCTCTCGAAGCATTTCCGTGAGCTCGGCGAGCCTGCGGCACGTCCTGCACTGTGGCTCCCAGATCGTGTGCTGCCCGCAGGGCTCGGTATCGCTCGCCATGTTCACTCCGCCGGGACCGGCCGGCCGGACCCGTTCCTCGAGAGGGTGGGGCTGTTCTGGAGGTTCTCCCGCTTGGCCATCTGCGCCACCTTCGCTCCGCGGGCGAGGAGCTCGTCTTCGAGGTGGCAGCGGTCGTCCTCGGTCCAGTCCCCGTTGCTCGAGTAGGGGCGCCCGATGATCCGCTCTGCCCAGGCGTGGAAGCCATCCCGGGAAAGACCCGTCGCGATCGCCTCGTCGAAGATTTGCTTGTCCCGCGCCGCGGTGGCCATGGCTCGGGCCTTCTCGGCCTGGGTCATCTCCGACTGCGCCTGAATGGGCTCGGCCTGCGCCGGCTGCGCCTTCGGTACCCGGCGGCGCTCCGTCGCCTGCGGCGGGGCGGTGAATGGCGACGCCTCTTCTCCGTCCTGCGTCACGTTGTCGTCGTCGATCGACCCCTCGTAGGCTTGTTTCCCGACCCCGAAGAACGCGGCGGCCTTCTTGAAAGCGTTGGTGTAGGCGCCCTTGCGAGCATCGGCCTCGGAGACCGAGAAATGCCCGCCGTCCGCCAGCGCCTCCGCGAACACGGTGAACGTGCCATCGACCCACTCGCCGAGCTGGAGCGTGATATCGCAGATCGCCTCGTACCCGGGGCGGCCCTTGGAGGTCGCGGTCTGCTTCACGGTGATCTCCCGCTGCGCCCGGTAGCCTCCGAGGCCAAGGACCTCGTTCAGGCGGTTCACCACGTACTGGTATTTGATCCCAGTAGTGTCGTAGCCGCGGCCGGTCTGCCGCCCGTTGGTACGCTCGATCGCTTCTTCCGGGAAGGGGGCCGCCAGGGCTTGATAGAGGGCCTGGGACTCGGCGCGCGCGGCGGAGAGCGCGAGCTTCTTCGCGTCGTCGTGGCGGACCATGCCTAGACCTCGCCCTTCGTGGCCTTCACGTAGACCTCATCCGTTTCGGGCTCGAGCTCGCAGCCGGGCGGGATGATGTTCTCGGCCTTGGTCGCGTCCTGGATCGCCTTCTTTTCCAGCTCGTACTTGACCCGGTACAGGCCCTGCTCCACGGGGCGGCTCTTGGCCCAGTTGAGCGTGGCCGCTTCATCGATCCACGTGAGCTTGCCGCCCTTCTTCCGCCAGCCGATGGTCCCGTGGAGAAAGGTGCGGCTCTTCTTCTTCCCGCCGCCCAAGAGGGCCTTCTTCTCCCGCTCGCCGTACTCCATGAGCGCCGCGCTGAAAAACATCACACCGCGGTTCGACACCTCCTTGAGCGCCGCGGCGCGGGCCTGGATCCGGGCGATGGCCGCCTTTTCCTGTTCCTCGATCGCGCCGATGTGCGCATCCAGATACTGGATCCGCTCAAACGCCCAATCGGCCTCTCCCTCCGAGCCGATGCTCCAGCCGATCTTGACCTCGGGACGCTCCTCATCCTGGTACTCGGGGACCAGGGTCGGACCCTGCGGTGCGGGGGCGTAGGCTTCGGCGGTGGCGATTGACAGGCGGACATCGGACATGGTGGCTCCCTGCTGTTGAGGAATCGAAGGTGGAACTTTCAGGTGCTCAATCGGCGATGACGGGGACGCTGGGAAGGCGCTCGATGGTGGCGGGCTCGGTGAAACCGCAGGCGCGGGCGAAGCGCACCGCTTCAGCGGGGGTCTGAGCTTTCACGCGGAAGCTCCAGCGGCCGTATCGCTTCTCTTTGACGAGCCAGGTAGGGATCTCGGTGCTCATGACGGATCCTCGTCGTACTCGGGGCGCGAGTATTCGAAACGCTCGTCGCGTCTCGCCTCGGCCATGGCCTCCTCCGCTTCCTCCCGGCGGGCCTGGTCGCAGGCTCGGCAGTAGCGCGGCTTGCGGCTGTGGCGGTTGACGGGCTCGGTCGCGGGATAGAGACCGCAGTCCGCGCAGAGCGGGGCCTCTTCGTCGGGCGGGTTGCAGGTGGGGCAGGAGCCGTTGGGGCGGCAGTGGTGGAGGGGGTCGGGGGCGTTCTTCATGGTCCTAAGGCTACCCGGATAGCCATGTACCAGTCAAGGGGGATCGCCACGTTCGGGCGATCGTGGTACAAGCCACCTAGGTAGCTAGGGAAAACCAGAGGAGCCGGATGCGACCCACGAAGAAACTGGAGGCGGTAGCACACGACACGCGGCCCTCGCGCGTGCGGAAGGGCCACGTCAAGGCGCTCGTGAGATTCACGGAGGCACAGCTACTCGCGCTAAAGAAGGAGGCGGCGCGGCGAGCGATGGAGGAGGGCTCGATCCGCCCCGACATGAGCGCCCTCATCCGTGAAGCCGTGGACGCCTGGATCGCGAAAGGCGGGAAGCGCTAACCGCCCGCGCCGCCCTTCGGGTGAAAATGCACCGAAGCGACCTCCGCGATCTCCCCGTGCTCCAGCCTATCGGCGAGCACATGCAGGGCCATCGCCTGTGCCCTCCCGATCGCCTCCGCCTGGGTGAGTCCGTAGCAGAGCACACCGGGCAGGACCGAGATCGCGGCGGAGAACCGCCGCTCGTCAACGCGCGCGATCTCGATCTCGAGGTCCCAGTCCACGGGGAGCTATCTTAGCTCGCCTTCGCGACGGCGAGCTTTTGCCTCTGCGCGGCGGTGAGCATCGGCGGTAGGGCCTGCCCCTTCACGAACTTGGCGCCCTGGCCGAAGCTCGCGACGATGTCCGTCTTCTTCTTGAGGCCGCCCGTCGCCGTGATCACGAAGGTCGGCACCCGCCGTGCCTTGCTATCGGCTACCCATGCCGTGGGCCCGCCGCGGTGGCGCTTGCGGGACTTCTTCCCGCCCTGTGCCGGGACGATATGGGTGGGGCCACCGAGGACCGCCGGGGTCATCCGGGCACGGAAGCCGGCCGCAATAGTTTCCGCGGTGAGCTTCCCGAGCTTGTCCAGGTATTCGGCGGTGATCGATTCGAAGGTCTGCATAGGTGTTCCCCTTTGGCGCGGTTTAATAGCGCCTCACGCGCAGAATGCTACGCGGCGTGGGAACACGCAAGGTCCGGGCGAAAGGGATGTGTTTCCTATCGCGCCGCATTCCGCGGCTTCTTCTTGAGCGGCTCCCGCGCCGCCGCTTCCGCCTTCGCTTGGAGGAGCGCGACGGTCATGTTGTACCGCTCGTCTGGGTAAGCCCCGGTGTCGAGGTGCGAGACGGTGAGCCGCTTCAAGATCGCCCCGATCTCCCCGCCTGGCTCGGCCGCTCCTGCCGCGGCGATCTCTTGTACATCCCTCACCTCGTCACCCGCCCGGCGCATGCCGAGGAGGACGATCCTCCCGCCGGCCGAGTAGAGCCCGACGAGGCGATCCGCGCCCCGGGTTGACCAGCGGCCGACCGCGACGAGGCCGCGCTCCTCGAGCTGCCCGGAGAGCCGGGCGAAGTCCCGCGCCGCGGCGATGTCCGTCACGGGTCCGGGTCCGATGTCGGGGGCGAGATACTGCACCTGGCCGGTCCAGATCCGTGGGTCGCAGTCGATGAGAGGGAAGGCCGCATCGATCCGGATCTCGGGGTCGGGCTCGAGATCCTTCAGCTCCTGGTCGTCCACCACCAAGAAGCGGTCCTTCCCGAGCTCGTAGCCCTTGGCCAGGTTCTCACGGGGGAGGACCTCGGAGTCCTTCGAACAGATGAAGCACTGGTTGGCCTTGGCCGCGTGGCGCGCGCAGAGCGTCGTGAAGCTGATGCGCGGCGGGTCCTTCACCCCGGGGTAGATCGCCACCGGCACCCGGGTGAGGCCGAGGAGGATCGTGGCGCTCCCGGTGCGCCTCGGAGGGGAGGGGGACATGGGGACCCAGTATAGGGCCCTCCCCGGACGTAGGCTGAGGGCGTGTAACTGAGGGGTTACGGCCCGGGGGGGGGGGGGGGGGGGGGGGGCCCTCCCCC